>CALVTZ010000011.1 GCA_944363255.1 uncultured Clostridia bacterium | reverse complement strand
CTTGCCCCGGCGACTACGCGTTCCGCAATGCGTGCGCGCGCTACTGCGCGGACAGGAAGGAAAAACAGGACGAGCTTGCGCGCAAGCTCGAGCGCTTCTATGCGCGCGTACAGCGCTATCGCGCGCTGGCGCGGCTGCGCACGGCGGCGGAGATGCGCGAACTGCTGCTCTCCGAGGGGCTGGAGGCGCAGATCGCCTCGGGCGGGGGCGGCAGCGGCCGTCTCGCGCGCGTGCGCAAGCTGATCGCGGAGGGCGAGGGGATGAGCGTGAACGCCTTCCTGCGCCGCCTCAAGGACGGCAATATGAAGTTCGGCTTCTCCGAGAGCGGCGGGGAGGACGCGGTCAAGGTGCTGACCATACACGGCTCCAAGGGGCTGGAATACCCCGTCGTCATTCTTCCCGAGCTGTGCGGGCACTTTCGCGGCGGCGAGCGGTTAGAGTTCATGTGGACGGATCGCTTCGGCAGCGCGGTAAAGTGCTTCCACCCCGAGGAAAAGACGATGGAGGAGACGCTCGTGCGCACCGCCTGCTCCATCTACGAGCAGGAAAAGGACGTGCGCGAGGAGCGCAATCTGCTGTACGTCGCCATGACGCGCGCCAAGATGCGGCTGCACCTCTTGTTCACGGAAAAGGGCAAGGCGCTCTCGCCCGCCTATGCGCGGTGTATGTGCGACTACTTCGACTTTGACGCGCTCTCCGACTATTGGGAGAACGGCGAGGCGGAACTTCCCGCGCTGCCGCGCACACAGCTTGCGGCGAAGGCGGACGAGGGGGAGGTTCAGCGCATTCTCGCCGTCTACAAGCAGCCCTATCGCTACGAAAGCAGCGCGCGGCTGCCTGTGAAGAGCTCGGCGACCGAACTGCTCGAAAAGGACGAGGACGAGCTTCGCTTTGTGGCAGGACAGGGCGCTTCGCGCGAAGAGGGCGTCGCCTATCACGCCTTTTTGCAGCACGTCGTCTTTGGCGCAGACGCTGCCGAGGAGCGGGCGCGAATGCGAACGCAGGGGCTCATCGACAAGGAACAGGACGCGCTGCTCGATACGCAAAAATTGCGCGCCATTCTCGCGCTGCCCTCCGTGGCGGCGCTCGCGGGCAAGCGGGTGTGGCGGGAACAGACCTTCCTGCTCCGCCTGCCCGCAACGGAAGTCCCGCAGCTTGGGAGCGATGCGCAGGACGAGGTCGTCTTTCAGGGGGCGTTCGATCTGCTCACGCAGGACGAGGCGGGCTATCTCATTCTCGATTATAAGTACTCGGGCAGGGAGGACGCGTCGCTCAAGGCGCACTACGCCCCGCAGATCGCGCTGTACAAAAAGGCGGTGGCGCGCATCTTCCGCGTGGACGAGCGCACGGTGCGGGCGCGCATCCTCAACATTAAACTGTGCCGCGAGATCGAGATGTGACAGCGTGCGCGCAAATCAGACAAAATACGCCCCGCTTCGGGGCGCAAAAGGGGATATTCTTGAACGGGAGTTCTTTACGGGAGGCAAATTATGAATACGTTTGAAAAAATCGTTACCGTGGCGGCGGAAGCGCCCTGGTGGATCCCGCTGATCGTCTGCCCCGCGCTCGTGCTCGCGGCGGCGCTCGTGTTTGCGCTGGCGGGCGGGCGCAAGGCGTACCCCGCAGTCGCATTGTTTGCGGCAGGGGCGGGGTTTGCGCTTCTCTCCGCGCGCGGCGATCTCACGACGGCGTGCTTCTATCTGGGCTGCATGGGGGCGCTTTCGGCGCTCTTTGCGCTCTTCCTCCTCATTCCCCGTCCGCGCAGGGGCGCGCGCAGGAAGGGCGGGAGCAAGGCAGAGCGGATGTACGAAAAGTTCCGCATTCCCCTCGAGGCAGAGGGGGAGGTCGCCCGTCCGCCCAAGGAGTGCTGCTTTGCGGAGGCGCCCGCCGAACACTTCACGCTGGAAGAGAGCGGAATGCGCCTCACCCATGCGGCCGCGCTGCTCGAAAAGCTCTTCGCCTGCCCGCTCTCCGCAGGCGACCGTCTGGAAGCGCAGGCGCTCGCGCGCCGCTTGGACGGCTACCGCGGCAGGCTGCTCACCGAGGCGGAGCTCAGCGCGCTCAACGACTGCCTCGCCTCCGTTCTGCGCCTCACGGCAAAGTACAAGCTGTAAGCCCGCTCACCGCACGGTGTTCATCGCAAGGCGCAGCAGCAGTCCGCTGCGCCGCGCCCGCGCGAGGTGTGCGCTCGTCACCCGCTCGCCCGCAAGGGCAACGGGCGCGCCCGTAACGTCGTATAAATTCTTTGTCACGCGCCGTCCGATGAGGTCGAAGGGCGCGGCATTCAGGCGCGTCGCCGTGACGGGCGGCTGCGCGTTCTGCGTCTCCTTCGGGGGCGCTTTTTTTGTTGCCGCGCGGCGCAGGGCGGCGCGCTTTTCGCGGGCGGAAGGGTAGACGACGGCGGCGGAGTCCGCGCACAACACGCAGGCAACGTCGCACGCGCGCTCCTGCGCGCCTCCAAGCAGGAAGCGGGGCGGCTCCTCCTCGAGCACGATGTCTTGCAGCGTGCCCAGCCGCTCGCCCGCGGCGGAAAAGGCGGGCAGCCCCAAACAGCAGGGCACGCCGCTTGGCGCGGGAAGGCGGGCGTTCCCCGCAAAGATGACGTCGCCCGTTGCGATCAGCGCGCGGCGGGGCAGGTAAAATTCCTCCTCCTCCGTGTCCACGCAGACGAGGCAGGCAAGCCTGCTGCGGGTGCGGTCGCAGCGCACCTCTTTCACGTAGCCCAGCTCTCTTCCCACGGGGGAGAATACGCGTTTTCCAATGAGTTCAGATGCTTTCATATAATGCCTCTCAAAACAGGTCGTTGCGTTATTTTATGCGCGTTTTGCGGGAAGATCGTGGGATTTCAGGCAAAAAACAGGGCGAATTTTGTCGCGCCGCGCTGCTCAACAGCGTTTTTTCACACCCTTTGCGGGAATTATAATGTTTTGAATGAACAAAAAATTTTTATTTTTCACAAAAATCTTTGCAAATTCTATTGACAAGGCAAATATGCTGTGCTATATTATAGGCGAGTTCCGTTATCGATAACGGAAAGAACGCGGGGGGAAAGCCGCCGCGCGATAAGAGGGAAACTATGTTGATTCGCACTAAGATCACGGGAATTGGCGATCCGTTTGTTCTGCGCAAGGGCAAGAAGTACTATCTGTATGCCACGGGCGCGCCGGACGGCTTCCGCTTCTGGACTTCGGAGGATCTGGAGAACTGGACGGAGGGCGGATACTGCTATCGGAACAGCGCCTGGGGGGAGAACTGCTTCTGGGCGCCTGAAGTTTACGAATATCGGGGCAAATATTATTTGCTCTACACGGCACGCTGGAAGACGTGCCATAGTTTGCGCATCGGGCTTGCCGTGGCGGACGCACCGGAGGGGCCCTTCGTCGATGTCAAGGAGGGGCCGCTCTTCGATCCCGGCTACGCCTGCATCGATGCGACCTTCCTCTTCGACGGGGGAAGGGCATACCTCTATTATGTGCGCGATTGCAGCGAGAATATCATAAACGGCATTCACACCAGCCAGATCTACGGCGGCGAAGTGACGGAGGATCTGCTCACCTTTAAGGAAGCGCCCGTTCGCCTCACTACGCCCGATCTTCCCTGGGAGACCTCGCTCGATCCCGCTTGGCAATGGAACGAAGGCCCCGCGCTATTGAAGCACGCGGGCAAGTACTATCTCAACTACTCTGTCAACTGTTACGACAGCCCCGCCTACTCGGTGGGCTGCGCGGTGGCAGATTCTCCGCTCGGCCCCTTCGTCAAGTACGAAGCGCCCGTGCTCGCCCGCATGGAGGGGGACTTCTCCGGCCCCGGGCACAACAGCTTCTTTGAAAACGAGGCGGGCGAACTGCTCACCGCATTCCATATCCACACCTACCCCGAAAAGCCCAGCGGCGACAGGCGCGCCTGCATCGCGGCGGCGGGGTTTGACGGGGAGGGCGTGTTCAAGATCACGCTGTAAGGCGGGCGGAAGGAGATAAGGCGATGGGAAAAAAGAACAGGGTGACGATGTACGATGTGGCGCAAGCGGCAAACGTAACGCCGCAGACGGTTTCGCGCGCCTTTCGCAACACGCCCGATATCTCCGATGAGACGCGCGACAAGATCTTAAAGATCGCCGCCGAGCTCAACTATGTCATGAACAATACGGCGAGCTCGCTGCGCGGCGGGAACAGCCGCCTCATCGTCGTCGTGTACGACAACCTCAAAAACGTGTACTTCTCCATCATGGTAGACTACCTGCAAAACTGCCTCAGGGAGAAGGGGTACTCCATTCTCATGCTCTCCGTGCATCACGCGCTCTTCGATCGTTCGACGTATGAGTTCGCCGTTTCGCACAACGCTGCGGGCGTGGTGAGCTTCCTCGAACCCGAGGCGGAGACGGAGGAATGCGTTGCAAAATTCAAGATCCCCGTACTCATCGTCGGGCGGCGTTCGCCCATCAAGACGATGGACTACATCCGCTCGGACGACAGCGAAGGTGGAAGGCTGGCGGCCGAGCGTCTCGCCATGCGCGGGGTAAAGAAGTTTGCCTTCCTCACCATCGATATGCACGTCACTTGCGCATACGATCGCTGCAAAGGGTTCAGCGAAGAGGTCGTGCGGCGGGGGTATGCGGCGCCGATGGTGGTGGACGCCTACGCCCGACCGCTTGAAGAGAGCCTCATAAAGCTGTTTGCGAATGCAGATACTGCGCCCGAGGGCATCTTCTGCTTCAACGATATGATCGCCTTCGAGCTGCTCTACCACATCGAGCGGCTGGGGCTTCCCAAAGTGTACATCGTGGGCTTCGACTGCGTGCAGCAGGAGGTGCTCATCCCGGGACGGCTCACCTCGCTGAGCACGGATAAGTTCGCGCTCGCCTCCCGCGCCGCAGAGATGATCGTCTCCGCCATCGAGAGCAAGCGCTGCGGCGGAGAAGGGGAGACGCTTGGCGTGTACCTCGTCGAGGGCGAGACTGCCTGATCGTTCAATTTATCAAATAAATTGTGGGGTTTCACAATTTATTATAGTGTTTCCGTTATCGATAATGGAAACCAAAGGGGTGCACCCCTTTTGCGTTTCTCCAAAGGAGCAACGCAAAAAACATATATCAGATTTGGAATAAACGCCATAAGGCGTAAAGAATCACGGTAAGGAGGAAAGAAGTTATGGCAAGAAAGGGAAGGCTGCTTGCTGCCCTGCTCATGTCTGCGATCTGCGGCGCATCGCTCGTTGGAGCGGTCGCGTGCGGGGGCGGCGGAGAGGAGGACGCGAAGAAGTATACGGTGACATATACGGCGGGGGCAAGCGACGCAACGGGCGAGGAGATCAAGGTCTCCTATGATGTTGGGCAACCCTTTGCCCTGGAAGATACGGATACTTTTACGCGTGCGGGGTACACCTTTACGCAGTGGCACGACGGCACTTCGTTTTACGATGCGGGGGCAATGTACACCATGCCCGCGCACGACGTGACGTTTACGGCGCAGTGGGAGAAGGAGGCTTCGCAGGAAGCGCCCGAAGGTTCGGAGCAGATCTCCGACTTCCCCACGGGTGCGCTCGTCACTTCGAACGGCACGGCGAAGGTGAATTGGCTCGCCTCCTATGAGGTGGACGGCGTTAAGGTCACCGCCTGGGTGGAGGACAAGACGGTCTACACCGATTCGCAGAGCATCTACGCTAAAGACGGCGTGGAAGTCATCTTCGCGCCCCTCTCCAGCCGCAACGGGTACACGGCAAACACCATCTCCGTCTCCGTAGCGGCAGACGGCAGCTCGCTCGTGCGCGAAATGGCGACGGGCGACGAGGCGGTCATCGACGGGCTCAAGACGGAGGCGAAGTATCTCACGCTGGACGGCAAGGCGCTTGCAGGCTATCGCGTGAGCATCACCATGCCATACGAGGCGATCGGCGTCACGCAGGAAGCCAAGAACGCCACGGTCGCGCTCGGCACGACGAACGCCGCGGGCGCGGGCACGGCGCGCACCATTTACGACAGCACGTTCGGTACGGACGCGCAGCGCGTAAATTCGTACATTTTGATCAAAGATAACGATACGTTTGCAGAGAACAGATACCTTCAGGGCGGCGCAACGTGGGGCAACGCGGGCACGCTCACGGCGGAGGATGTGTGGGATCTCGAAAACGACGACGGCACGAAGGATGCGCACATCGAGATGACGGGCACGTCGGGCGACAACTTCATCTATATGCGTGAGGCGGGCAAGCACACCAACTTCTACGCGGAAGTGCAGCTCAGCGTGACGGAAGTGTGCAGAATGCCGAACGGCAACTTCGACGGCTATCCCAAGTTCGGTATGACGCTGTTCAACGAGAACAGCTCCAAGGGCGTGTTCTATTTTGTGGACGCGGTGGACGGCACCCCTGCGGACGGCGTCATCAATGCAGACTCCGTCAGCATCGGGCACAACATTCGCTCGGCGGGACAGTGGGGCGGCGCTTGGACGATCGACGGCAACCTGGGCGCAGGCAAGACTTCCGACGCCTACCAGAAGGGCAACTATATCACGCTTGGCATCTATCGCCAGGGCAGCGCGGTGCGTCTGTTGCTCGACGGCAAGTCGGTTGCAGTCGTGCGCAACATCGGCATCGGCGCGGAGGACGTCGCCTATATCGGCCTTGCGTCCTTCAACCTCAAGCTCTCGGCTAAGAATTACTCCATCACGACGGATGCGGAAGCGTTGAAGCAGTACGAGATCGACGGCGTGGTCACGGAGGACAAGCGTCCTCCCATCAAGACCATCGACGCCTCCCTTGCTGATTGGACGGATGAGGAGAAGGCAAATCCCTTCATCATTCCCTCCGCGGACGGCAGCAGCGTTACGGTGTACGCCACCAAGGACGCAAACGGCATCAACATTTTCTACGACGTCTACCACAAGGAGCACAAGACGACGGAACGCGACTGGTTCCTCAACACCAACGTGGAGTTCCGTCTTGCGGGCGACGCGAGCAAGCAGTACGCGATGGCGGCAAACGGCTTCAAGGAGAACGTCGAGTACGGCGCGATGAATACGCAAGAGGACACGGAGAGCGGACTGTACCACACCGTTGCGGAGATCTTCATTCCCTACTCCGAGACGACGGGCTACGGCGCGTCGAGCAAGGCGATCCCCGCCATCTTCTACTTCAAGGTGGGCGGTATGTACGGCAACCCTTGGTACACGGGCGACTGGTGGCGCGCCGATGACGGCAACGACAAGCAGGGCACGTATATCACGGAAAAGGGCATTCTCACGGGCACGGAAAAGACCATCGACGGGAGCGACGCAGATTGGGCAGACGCTTCCTTCAAGACGAGCGGCCGCTCCCGCTGGGCAGCCAAGCTGGGAGATGACGGCCTGTACGTCATCGTCAAGCTGACGGCAGACAGCATCGCGCCCGACCGCGTATATGTTTCGGGGGCGGACGGCACGCAAGAGCAGTGGTGGCTGAATCAGAACGTCGAGGTGCAGGAGAACGAGTTCTTCCGCCGCAGCATGGTCATCTTCATGAACGGCAAGGCATACCACACGGGCTATATCACGGACGCAGCAGCCGTCTATACGGCGGGCGAAGGTCAGAACAAGGACGAGCTCGTATTCGAGTTCTTCATCGCAAACGAAAACTTCAAGACGGACGCTTCGGCGCTCAACGCCGTCAAGCTCAAGATGGGCGGGCAGCTGTTCGCCACCAGGGACGAGACGGGGAACGCCTTTGAGGTATATGCAGACAATGTGGACGTTGTGCGTCCCTCCTACACGGTGACGTTTGAGGACGGCGCGGCATCCACTCCCGTATATGTGAAGATCGGCAGCGCGATCGGCGAACTTCCGCAGGCGGCGGGCAAGACGGGCTTCACCTTCGACGGCTGGTACGTTGAAGATACGAAGATCGACGCAAGCTATGTTCCCACGGACAACGTGACGGCAACGGCGCGCTACACGCCCGTTGCACCCACCGTCAACTTCGACGGCAACGGCGGCACGGGCACGGCTCCCACGGCTTCGCCCGCATACGTGGAGGCGGAGGAGCACTACACGCTCACCCTTCCCGCAGAGTGCCCCTACACCAATGCGGGCTTCGCGTTCAGCAAGTGGCAGGTAGAAGTTGCGGGCATTGCGGGCGCGACCGAGTATGACGCAGGCGCAACCGTTGTCATCGCACCCGGCAGCACCGTCACCATCAAGGCGACGTGGCTGGAAGAGGGGGCGCAGAACTACACCGTCACCTTCGAGCTCGGCTATGCCGAAGCACCCGAATACAACGAAACGCGCGTCGTCACGGGGGGGGGTACTTTAAGTGCACTTCCCACTGATCCCGAGCGCAGCGGCTATCGCTTCGACGGCTGGAAGTATGACGGGCAAGCGTTCACCACCGAGACGGTGGTAAACGGCAACATTACGGTAACCGCTTCCTGGGTGAAGCGCGTCACCGTCACCTTCTCGGCGGGCTACGCCACGGCTACGGAGACGTTTGACCCCGTCACCGTGGACGAGGGCAAAACGGTATCCCTGCCCACGCCCGCAGCGCGCGGCACCTACCTCACCTTCGCGGGCTGGTTCTACGGCGAGGGGCTCACCTCCAAGCTGGAGGCGGACACCCAGGTGACGCAGGACATTGCAGCCACCGCAAAGTGGGAGGTCACCAAGGAGCAGAAGGCGCTCGATCAGCTCTTCATCGGCGACAGCTTCTTTGACATTACCTCCTTCTGGTACACCTACGCGGCGCAGTTCGGCGGCGATAACTCCGCGAGCATCGCCGTGGGCGGCACCAAGGTCGGCTATTGGCTGGAGAAGCTCTCCTCGGACGTCCTGCTCCAATACGCGCCCGAAAAGATCGTCATCCACATCGGCATCAACGACGTGAACGACGGCGGCAGATCGGACGAGGCGGTCAAGGCAGACCTCGGCGTGCTGTTTGCAGGGCTCAAGGAAGTGTATCCCACCGCGCAGATCTACTATGTGAGCATCGTCAAGAACGTGCTCTTCAAGCAGAACACCGCCACCTACGCAAGCATCAACGCTTGGGTGAAGGAGCAGGCGGATATCAACTATATCGACTTCGATAAGTTCATCACCACGGACGAGACGGGCACGGCGCATCAGCAGTGGTTCAACCTCGACGGGCTGCACCCCGGGGTAAACGGCTACGGCGTGCTCAACCGTGAGATCGTCAAGGCGCTCGGGCTTTCCTACACGGAAACGGGCGCGGGGCTGGGCGACACCACCGTTGCAGATTCCCCCAACTATGCCCACACCGCGGGCTGGAAGTATGACCAATCTTCGCAGATCTGGCACCACGAGAACGAGGGCAAGAGCGGCATGGAGCAGCTCATGATCAGCGACGCTTACGCCTCCACGCTGTTTGCCGAAGCCAAGATCTCCGTTGCGGGAATGTACAACGGCGAGCGGTTCGGCAAGGCGGGCATCGCGATCGCTTCCCCCAAGGCAGTGTATTTCTTCTATATCAACCTCTCGCAGGACGCCAATGCAGACGGCATGTGGGACGACAACTACGGCTCGCTCGCCTATCGCGAAGAGCAGAAGGGCTTTGACTGGGTCTATCCCGAGAGCAACGAAGGCGCATTCCGTCCCTTCGGCGGAAACGGCTACGTGCCGCTCGGCAGCGAGGCATACGATCACAATATCAGCCCCGAGGCGTACAAGACGCTGGGCGTTGCCAAGATGGGCAAGGCGCTGTACTTCTTCTCAAGCGGCAACCTTGTCGGCACGCTCGAAGATTCGCTCTTCGGCGCAGACGAAAAGGTCACCGTCTCCGTGTTCGGCTTCAACACGAATATGTACGCGAGAGCGGGCAGGGCTGTCACCACGGAAGAGGGCGTAAACGACGTGCTCGCACCCTACGTTCCCCTCAAGACGATAGACGGCTCGCTGGCAGATTGGACGGCGGAAGAAAAGGCAAACCCCGTCGTCATCCCCGGCGCAGAGGGCAGAAAGGTAACGGTGTATGCCGCCCTTGACGACCGCGGCGTGAATGTGTTCTACGACGTATATCACAAGGCATACGTTCCCACGCACGCAGAGTGGTTCAAGGCGACCAACCTTGAGATGCGCCTCGGCAATACGGACTATCAGTACTACGTCAGCGCAAACGGTACGTCGCGCGGCGTGAAAGAAAGCTATATGCACACCACCGAGCCTGCAGAGGACGGCTTGTACCACACGGTAGCGGAGCTCTTCGTGCCGTACGTGGGCATCGATGGCGGCGGCTTCAACAAAAACAGCACGGCTGTTCCCGCAATGTTCGCCTTCCTCACCCCCGGCGAAGGGCAACCCATCTGGGCGCAGACGGATTTCTGGTTCTCCAGCAATACCGAAGAACACAACAATCTCATCACGAGAAACGGGCTCAAGACGGGTACGGAAAAGACCATCGACGGCAGCGATGCAGACTGGGCAGACGCAGCGTTCACGACAAACGGCCGCGCGCAGTATGCGACCAAGTTGGGCGCAGACGGCCTGTACGTCATCGTCAAGCTCACGCAGGATAACATTGCGACCGATCGTCACTTCTACGGCGATAAGTGGTGGTTGAATCAGAATATTGAAATCGGCGACACCGCAAACTTCGGCGTGGGACACATCAGCATTGTCGACGGCAAGGCATATACCTTCCGCGGCGTGAGTGCGGCAGCTGCGAGCTTTGTCGAAGGCACGGGCGCAGACGGCGATACGCTCATCGTGGAGTTCTTCATTGCAAACGAGATCATGAAGGGCAATGTCACGGCGGATACGCAGTCTGTCGTATTCAGAATGGGCGGTCAGCTGTTTGCAGACAGCACGTCGGAAGAGAACGTATGGCAACAGTTTGCCGACAACGTGACCATCACGCGCACGGCAGAATAAGAGAGAACAATTTGGCAAAAGCGCCCCGCCCGAGGCGATCGGGCGGGGGAACAATCTGAAAAAATATTTGGAGGACAGTTTCATGAAAAAGAGAACGCTCAAGGTATGTGCTTCGGCACTTTCCGCTACCATGATGCTTTCTGTGGCGCTCGGGCTTGCCGGTTGCGGCAGGCGCGGCGGCGTCGTCGATGACGTCGTTGATTACCAGGGCGGCGAAAAGATCACCTTCTGGGGCTACGGCGACGACAACGAGCAGGGCGTATTCGCCAACCTCGTAAACGAGTTCAACCGCGCCAACGTCG
This sequence comes from uncultured Clostridia bacterium, assembly GCA_944363255.1. GTDB lineage: Bacteria > Bacillota > Clostridia > Christensenellales > Borkfalkiaceae > Gallimonas. The sequence goes on along the minus strand of CALVTZ010000011.1, from coordinate 7,220 downwards.
GGGAGGTGTACGTCACCTACGAGCCGCAGACGAGCGACAGCTACGGCGACCGCGTCAACTCCGCGCTGGGTGCAAGCCGCGCCCGCGTCGACGTGCTCTACATTCCCGACGAGAGCATCAAGAGCTACGCGACGGAGGGCTATCTCGCGCCCCTCGATGAGTACATCGAAAGCAGCACGGTGCTCAACCTCGACGATATGTGGACGAGCGCAGTCGAGCGCTACCGCTACGACGTGAACACCACGACGACGGACGGGCCTGACGCGCACTACTACGGTCTGCCCAAGGACATCGGCCCCACCGTCATCTTCTACAATGAAGACCACTTCACCGCAGCGGGCGTAAAGGTCATCTCCGTGGCGAAAGAGGATCTCGACGCCTTCAACGCGGGCACCAAGACGGACGACCGCGGACAGAGCAAGAACGACCTCTTCCCCGCAGGCTTCACCGTAAAGCCCAAGGGCTACTTCACGGACAGCAACGGGCAGAAGTGGTTCAACAACCAGGTGTGCATGAGCTGGGAGGAGTGCCGCGAACTTGCGTTGCTCGTTCAGAACAAGCAGCGCGAACTGCATAAGGGCAGCAACGCATACTACGGCTACTTCACCGAGTGGTGGTTCAACTACGGCTGGACGGTAGGCGGCGACTGCATCGAGTACGTCGAGACGGACGATCCCACTTACAACGGCGGCTATTGGGAATTCACCATCATGGAGGACACCCCCAACTATATCGTAGCCGACGACGCAGAGCCCTTCACCATCAACGAGACGACCTATCAGCCCGGCGAGATCCTCGCATGGGGGGATAAGCTCGTCGATCCCGCGGCGGCGGAAAAGACCATCGCTCCCGCCGTGCTCCAGGCGGCGCAGGCAGGGCAGCTCAACGCGCTTCCTTCCCAGCGCGCCGCATTCGTGGAATTCGTGCGCGTGGGACAGAACGCAAACACCGTCGTCGACGTGCGCGACGGCGAGCAGCTCAAGGGCTACGGCATCTGCCCCGCACCTTCCACCATTCAGGGCGACTCGGGCAAGACGCTGTACTTCAAGAACGGCTACCTCTCCATGCTCGTAGACGGCAGATGGAACGTCGTCGACTTCCGCAAAGACCTGTGCGAAGTGCCCGGCGAAGTGAAGAAGGGCGGTTTCAATTGGGACGTTGCGCCCCTGCCCATCTACAAGGAATATGACGAAGAGGGCAACGTAAAGGTACACGGCATCGAGGCGGGACACTCCGGCTCCGTGGCGCTGTCCATCAACAACAAGTCCACCAAGAAGGATTCCGCATGGAAGTTCGTTGAGTACATTGCGGGCGAGACGGGACAGACGGCGCAGGCGAAGTCCGGCTTTGCCATCCCTTCGCAGAAGTCGCTCGCCGCAAAGGACGAGATCTTCCTTCAGAGCGACAGATGCCCGCTCAACTCCAAGGTATTCCTGCGCGCGGCAGAGGCGGAGACGCCCGGCGACTGGTGGTACCTCAAGGACAAACTTTGGATCAACCCTTGGGCAGGCGTGCTCAACAGCGATGTGCGTAACGGCTATAAGACGCTCACGCAATTTGAAAATTCCAGCGAATTTAAGAACACGAACGGCAACCTCAAGCAGTACACGCTGGCAAAGTAAATACCCTTTGCCGATAAGGAGGAAAATATGAATCCTGAACAAGGCATTCTTCTCGATGAAGAGGCGCTCCCCCTCACGGGGGACGCCCTCGTTGAGCAGGTCATGGAGGAGCCGCTGCTTGAAGAGGAGATCCCCGTAAAGCCGCAAAAGAAAAAGAAGAAGATCAACAAAGAGGAGATCTGGGGCACGGCGCTCGCGTCCATCCCGCTCATCGGCTTCTTCATCTTCGGCGTCATTCCGCTTGCTATGGCGATCGCCATGGGCTTTCTCGATTTCTCCGCAACGCAGGGCTGGTCGTTTTCGGGCGCAACGTGGGGCGGGTTTGAAAACTTCGCCTACGTATTAAAGGACAAGCTGTTCTGGCAGTCGGTGGGCAACACCCTCATCTTCGGCAGCTCCACCTTTATCAGCCTCATTCTGGCGCTTGCCATCGCCTATCTCCTGAGCCGCGACATCAAGGGCAGAAGCATCTGGAGAATGATCTACTTCGTTCCCTACGTCTGCTCTACCATCGCGCTCACCCTCATGTGGAAGGAGATGTTCAACCCCGCATGGGGCATCATCAACCAGATGCTGGGCAACACCGATCTTGCGAACGGCGCCATCAACTGGACGGGGGAGAACACGCCCTTCTATTTCATGGTCATCATCATGAGCGTTTGGTCGGGCATGGGCTACGGCATCCTGCTGTACACGGCTGCGCTCACCAACGTCAACCAGTCGATGGTGGAGGCGGCGAGGATCGACGGCGCGGGGCCCTTCCGCACCTTCTTCCGCATCATCCTGCCCACCATCTCTCCCACGACGTTCTACCTGCTCATCATGGGCGTTATCGGTCTGTTGCAGGCGTTTGCCACCACCTTCACGCTGGGGGGCGATCTCACTGCGCGCTATACCATCGTCTACTATATGTACGAGCGCATGATGGCATACGATCTGGGCGTGGCGGGCGCGTCTGCCTGGATCCTGACGATATTTATTCTCATCGTGACGTTGATTCAGTTCATCGGCTCGAAAAAGTGGGTGAAGTATGACTGATACGAAGAATATTCTCATGCAAGAAGAGGCGGCTGCAGCTGCTCCGCTCACCGAAGAGGCGATGCAGGAGGAGCGCAGCGCCTATCAAAAGCGCAAGAAGGAGAAGATGCGCAGCCAAAAGGTGCGCAGCATCACGGGCAAGGTGTTCATCTACGCCATTCTGGCGTTCTACGCCGTGATCATCATCTTTCCCTTCCTCATCGTCCTGCTCACTTCCTTAAAGACGTATCAGGACGCAACGCACATTCCCTTTGAATGGATCCCCGAAATGGGCTTCACGGGCGATAACTATGCGGAGGTGTTCTCGCGCTATCCCACGATGACGGCGCTTTTGCCCTCCATCGTGCAGGGATTTCTGAACACGCTCCTGTACGTCTTGCCGCCCACCATTCTCGGTCTGTTCACGTCCGCGATCTCGGCGTACGCTTTCAGTAAGCTGCGTTTCCGCGCCAAGAAGTGGATGTACACCTTCCTGCTTGCAACCATGATGATCCCCGGCATGATCATGCTCGCGCCCCAGCTCGCGCTGTACGACATGATCGGCTGGATGGACACCCCGCTTCCCCTCATGATCCCCGGTATGTTCGGCGCGGCTGCCTGCGTGTTCTTCATGCGGCAGTTCTACACGGGCATTCCGGACAGCATCGTGGAGGCGGCGAAGATCGACGGGCTCGGCTTCCTCGGAATTTTCTTCCGCATCATCGTGCCGCTGTCCGTGCCCGCGCTGCTCGCGCAGGGGCTGCTCGGCTTCATCGGCGGTTACAACGACTTCATGGGCCCGCTGCTCTACTTGCAGTCCTCCGATCTGTGGACATTGCAGATCGCGCTGCGCTGGCTCGCTTCCACCTACGGCAAGCAGCCCAACGTTATCATGGCGGCGTGCGTCATCGCGCTGCTGCCCATGCTCGTCGTGTACTTCATCTGCCAGAAATTCTTTATCAACGGCATTGTGACGAGCGGCATGAAAGACTGATCTAAGGAGATATTTTTGAATGAAAAAGGCAACTAAATTCGTCGCGCTCGGCGTATCTGCTTGTATGCTCGTTGGCACCTTTGGCGTGCTCGTCGGCTGTGGCGAAAAGGGCGGCAAAGGGGGCGAATTCTATTTGGCGGAGACGCTCTCCACCATGGAAGACACCGCAAAGGACTACAACTCCAACCTCTTTTACGTCAACTCGCTGGAATTCGGCGTTGCCGATCCCTCCGTCATCTACGTGACGGAAGGAAAGGGGCAGGGCTGGTTCTATGCCTACGGTACGAGCGATGAGATCGGCGGTCACGGCTTCCAGACCTGGCGCAGCAAGGATCTCGCGCATTGGGAGGCACGCGGCATCGCGCTCTATCCCGACTACGAAAAGACGTGGGCGGTGGACAACTATTGGGCACCCGAAGTCATCTATGACGCAGAGGTGCAAAAGTACTACATTTTCTACAACGCCTTCAATCAGAACGACAACAACAGGCTGTGCCTCTCCGTTGCGCAGTCGGACAGCCCCGAAGGTCCCTTCGAGACGCCCACCATGCGCAATCTCGACGGCAAGCAGATCTCGCCCGAAGCGCCCGTCATCGACCTCACGCGCGGCAATACGGCGATCCCCGCAGGACTGCACAAGGATCACGCGCTGGACGCAAGCCCCTTCATCGATCCCGAAACGGGCAAAAAGTACCTCTACTTCGGCTACTATGCGGACGGCGGCGACGGCACGTGGCTGTACGGCATGGAGATGAAGGATTGGTTCACCCCCGACTACTCCACGCTCACCGTGCTCACCCGCCCCGGGTACAGCTCGCTCGCGCAGGCAGAGACGGGCATTCGCGACCGCAACAGCGAATCGCACATCAACGAAGGCCCGCACATGATGTACCACAACGGGAAGTACTATCTCACTTTCTCCGTCAATGCCTATCAGCAGCCCTCCTACCGCGTCATTCAGGCGATCGCAGACGATCCCCTCGGCACCTATATCAAGGTCGCAGAGGACGACGGCGGCAAGGTCATCTCTACAGACCTTCTGTGGGGGCACATTGCAAGTGCGGGACACCACGCCTTCATCAAGGTGGGGGATGAGACCTTCATCGCATACCACACCTTCCTCGATCGTCTCTCCATCTCGGGCGGCCGCGCGCTTGCCGTAGACAAGATCGTGTGGACGACCAACTCCGAGGGCACGGAAGTCATGCACACCAACGGGCCCACCTGGTCGATGCAGCCCCTGCCCGAGGCGATCTCCGGCTACAAGAACATTGCGCCCTCTGCGACCATCACTTCGACGGCGCAGGGCGGCGATCTCGCGCTGCTCAACGATGAGCTCGTCAAGTATCAGGAAAAGGACTGCGTTGAGGAATTTTACGCGGACAAGGGTGAGTACACCTTCACGCTCAAGTGGGATTCTCCCAAGACGGCGCGTGCCATCATGGTGTACAACTCCTACGACTACTTCGCCTCCTTCGACGCGGTGAAGCGCATCGAGATCGACTATCTCAACAGCAAGGGCGAAAAAAAGACTGCCACCATCAAGGACGTGAAGTACGACGACGCGTGGTTCCTGGAAGAGGAATTTGAATTCCTGCGTCCGGGCGGCTCTGCCATCGTGGAGTTTAACGAACTGCCCGTGAGCGAGATCCGCATCACCGTCGGCTCGCGCGAGGCTGCGCAGGACTTCGGGCTGAGCGAGATCGTCGTGCTGGGCAAGGACGCACCCTGCGCGGGCGTGGATAAGCTCACGGGTTACGAGTACCGCAACATGGAATATGCCTCCGAGCATATCATCACGGAGAGCAAGACCTTCGGCACCGTCATGGTGGACGGCGAGCCCTCCGCACTGCAGACCATGTACGGGTATGACCTCTCGCACGACGACGGCACGCAGAATGCCTATATCGAGCAGACGGGCGTGCGCGATCAGTTCGCGTACTTCAAGGACGTGTACTCCACCAGCTTCTATGTGGAGGCAGAGTTCACCGTTCCCGTGGACGACGCGTTCGCAAAGGACGAATATCCCAAGTTCGGGATCGCCGTGAGCTGCGACGACGAAGTCACGAGCACCATGTTCTACTACATCGACGCGCAGGATCACTACACCATGGGACAGGTGGGCTGTGCGCCCCGCTCGCTCAGCGGCGAGGATTGGGACTGGACGAACGAGAACCTCAGGCCCGTGGATATCACCTATAAGAACGGCGCAAAGACCAAGCTCGCCATCATCCGCCAGGGAGCGACCTTCTACTTCCTGTGCAACGATCAGCTGGTGATGCAGTCGGATAGCTTCGTGCTCTTCGGCGAAGATCAGCGCGCGGCGGTGGGCTTCCTCTCCTTCAACACGCCCATGATCATCAGCAACTACTCCGCAACGGCGGACGAGGCTGTCGTGAGCGCAAAACTCGCACAATACGTCAAATAACAAAAGTTGCTCTGTTGCGGCGCGCAGGAAACGCTGCGCGCCGTAATTTTAGCAAAATCAACCTGAATAACCTACAAGGAGAATTATGGCATGACGCAGAGGACAGAATATCCTCGTCCCCAATTCCAAAGAGGGGAGTGGCTCGCGCTCAACGGCGCGTGGGAATTTGCCTACGACGACGCAAACGAGGGCTTTGAAAGGGGGTACGATACGGGCAAGGTCGCCCTTCCCATGCAAATCAACGTGCCCTTCAGCTATCAATATCCTGCAAGCGGCATCGGCGATCAAACGCAGCACGACTGCGTGTGGTACCGCAGGAGCTTCCCCACCAAGGCGGGCAAGCGCGCGCTTTTGTGCTTCAACGGCAGCGACTATGTTACGGACGTGTGGATAAACGGCAAGCACGCGCTCTCGCACACGGGCGGGTTTGCGCCCTTCTCGGGGGAGATCACCCCCTTCCTCAAACGCAGAGGGGAGAACGTCATCGTCGTGCGCTGCTTCGATCCGCTCGATCCCACCCTGCCCCGCGGCAAGCAGAGCTGGACGGGGGAGCGCTTCGGCTGCTGGTACGTGCCCAACACGGGCATCTGGCAGAGCGTTTGGATCGACTACTTCGGCGAGGACTGCATCAAGGAACACACCCTCCTGCCCGACTACGACAAATTCTCCGTCTCGGGCGAGATCGTCACCCTGCGCGGCGTTGCAGGGGAGGCGGAGCTGGAAATTTCCTACCGCGGCAAGCCCGTGCGGACGGAGCGCTTCAGGCTGGAGGGCAGGCGCACGCGCTATTGCGTCAAACTCATGGAGCTCGACTTCGTCGATCCCTCCTATGCGTGGACGCCCGAATCGCCCAACCTCTTCGACGTCGTGTTCCGCCTGTACGCGGGCGGCAAGTGCGTGGACGAGGCGAAGACGCGCTTCGGCTTGCGCAAGGTGAGTCTCGACGGCGACAAGGTGCGCCTCAACAATTCGCCCCTCTATCAGCGCCTCATCCTCGACCAGGGCTATTGGGAGGAGAGCGGGCTCACACCGCCCTCCGCAGCCGCGCTCAAAGAGGACATCGAACTTGCGATGAAGATGGGCTTCAACGGTGCAAGAAAACATCAGAAGTTTGAAGATCCCTACTTCTACTACTATGCGGAGGAGCTGGGCTTCCTCA
>CALVTZ010000010.1 GCA_944363255.1 uncultured Clostridia bacterium | reverse complement strand
CGCGGCTCTTCTTCTGCGGGCCCATGATGACTTTGTTGATGCCCTCGTACAGCTCGAGATTGCCGATCATGCTCTTCCCGGCACGGGCGGCGAGGATGGCTGCCTCGTTGAGAAGGTTGGCAAGGTCTGCCCCGGAGAACCCGCTCGTCATGCGGGCGATGACCTTGAAGTTGACGTCGGGGGCAAGCGGCTTATTGCGCGCGTGCACCTTGAGAATGGCTTCACGCCCCTTCACGTCGGGCAGGTTGACGTAGATCTGACGGTCGAAGCGACCGGGACGGAGCAGCGCGTTGTCGAGGATGTCCGCGCGGTTGGTCGCCGCCATGACGATGACGCCCTCGTTGGTTTCGAAGCCGTCCATCTGCACGAGGATCTGGTTGAGCGTCTGTTCGCGCTCATCGTGTCCTCCGCCAAGTCCTGCGCCACGCTGACGCCCAACTGCGTCGATCTCGTCGATGAAGATAATGCAGGGCTGATTGCGCTTAGCAAGGTCAAACAGGTCGCGTACGCGCGATGCGCCCACGCCCACGTACATTTCCACGAAGTCAGAGCCGCTCACGGAGAAGAAGGGAACGCCCGCCTCCCCTGCGACCGCCTTTGCAAACAGCGTCTTGCCCGTTCCGGGAGGGCCTACGAGCAGCACCCCCTTGGGGATCCTTGCGCCCAGATTAGAGAACTTCTTGGGGCTCTTCAAAAACTCGACAACTTCGGCAAGTTCCTCCTTCTCCTCTTCTGCGCCAGCAACGTCGGAAAAGCGCACTTTCAAGTTGGTCGTCACCTTGGCTTTGGTCTTGCCAAAGTTCATGACTTTGCCACCGCCACCGCCCGTTGCGCGCAAGATCATAAAGAACGCAACGACGCCGACGACGAGCACCGCAATATAAATAATGTTCGTCCAATTGGAACCGCTATTTGGGTTTGAGAACGCGTACGATTGCAGCCCGTAATCGTTCACCCACTTTTCCAGAACGCCAACGCCCCCATCGTCATAGAGGCTTGCATACGTCGTCCAATACGCGTAGTTGTTTCCGCTCGACTTGGTGTAGCCGTACAGCGTGTAGCCGTCTACGCGCACGCGTACGAACTGCTCGCTGTCCCAATATTCCCCTTTCTTTTCGTCACCCTCGTCGCCACGCACGTCGGTGATTCGCGCAACAAATTCCGACGCGTCGAGTTGCTTGCTGCTGCGGATCTGCGACGTAATAATAAAGTATGCCCCGATCCCCAGAACGGCAATGAGCAACACGATGATGACTGTCTTGACTGTCTTGCTCAAAATACATCTCCTTTGATTATTTTCTGGTCTGATTGCCTTAGAGTTCGGCAATTATGATTATTTTACCACATTTGAATGAAAAAATCAAGTGAGTCGCAATTTTCTTTCTACTTTTTTCGAAAATATCACGATTTTATCTCAAATTTATGTAAAAAGTTGGGGCAGAACCCCAAAATAGCCCGATTTTGGGCAAAAATACCCTATTTTGGGGTTTGCGTACCCTTAAAATGTTTCATGTGAAACATGAGCAGAATTTTTGAGCCGATTTTGCCGTGTTTCACGTGAAACATAATACGCTAAAAATTACCCTGTTTTTGCCCGTTTTTTGCGTATTTTTCCGCTCTACGCGTACAATTTCCCCTGCTGCGTGCCCATTTGCCCTGATTTCCCTCATTGGGCATCAGATTTGAGGCAAAATACGCCCCCTACGCTCGCCCGAACGCAGCCGTGCCGCCCATCGCAGCCGTCGCACCACTCCTGATCTTTGCGCAGAATATGCCGCCCGTCTGAACCCCGCACAATATGACTTTGGGTGCAGGAAAATTCGTGCGTCCCACCTTTGAGCAGAATTTTTCAGCCTAATTTTGCGGGGCGCAAGCGCACGATACTAAAATTTTGCATGGCGCAAAAAATATACGCGCCCGACGACACCGTCAGGCGCGTATATATTGTTAAGTTGTTAAACTAATGAGAGCTTTCCCGTGACGCCGCCGAGAATGGCGTTGAAGTCGAGCTGCGCGAGTTCGGAAGCCACCCACTCATATACCTTGCCCGCGATCCTGCTGTCAAGAATGAACAGGTGCATATCCTCGGACGGGATCCAATAGCAGACGGCGAAGATGAACATGATGAGCATGAACGCCTCGAACATTCCCAAAATGCCGCCCGCCACGTGATTGATCACGCGAAAGGGCTTAAATTTGTCCACGAGCGCCGTTCCGGCCTTCCCGATGAGCCAGGAGGCGAGGCGAACGAGGATGACGAGGGCGACAAATGCGATGACAACGGAGATGGCTGCCCCTGCCTTCGCATTTCCGATGGCATTGACGAGTGCGCTTGTCAAGCCGAACCACTCCTCCAGACAATTTTGGAAAGAGACGCAGAACATGAACGCCACAATGACGGAAAAGATGAGTCCTGCAAGTTTACACAGGCTCTTTACCATTCCGCGCGCAACGCCCATGAGCGTACCCAGCGCGAGAATGATGAAGAACGCAACATCGAGCGACCATGCGCCCGCGGCAAGTAACATTTCCAACTTATATCCTCCTTTCCTATATTATAGCACGCGCGCGAAAAAATGTCAAGATTGGTTATATTTTCCGCGTCCGCTGTCCAAGATTTGAGAAAATCAGGGGGTTTTTATGGAGTTTACCTTTCATTTTTGCAACAGTATGGCGGAAACGGGCGTGCTGCTCGCCCTCAAGCGGGTGCTGGGGGAAGGGGGTGCGCCCCCCGTCGTGCTGTGCATCGGGAGCGATCTTGCCATCGGCGACAGCCTCGGCCCCGTCACGGGAACGCTGCTGCGGGCGGGCGGGTTTCGCGGGTATGTGTACGGCACGCTGCGCGCGCCCGTCACGGCGAAGGAGGTCAAGTACGTCAACGAATTTCTGCGCAAGACGCACCCGAAGAGCAAGATCGTCGCAGTGGACGCGGCGGTGGGGGAAGCGGGGGACGTGGGGCTTCTCAAGGTTGCGGAGGGGGCGCTTCGCCCAGGTTCGGGGGCGAACAAGCGGCTGGGCAGGGTGGGGGACGTCTCCCTCATGGGCATCGTCGCGCCCAAGTCGGCGTTTTCCTATTCTCTTTTCAATCTCACCCGCCTCAACGTGGTGTACAGCATGGCAAAGACGCTCTCCTCCGCGCTCATCGCCCTCTCGCTGCACCTTCGGTGTGAGCAAAATACTCAAATTGCTTAACAATTTACACGCGAGAGGGGACATTCTGTGAAAAATTTTCATTTTTTCACGGCGAAAAATTTTTTTGACCTGTTCTTGACGGACTTTCGGGAAGAGAGTAAAATATAATTACAAATTCCAGAAAGGAGAAAAAATCATGGTTAAGACGACGAAGACTAAGACCTATGACACCGATAAGGCTACCGTAGTGAAGAAGGTCACGAGCGGCGCGTACGGCGATCCCGCCGGCTACGAGCTTACGCTGTATGTGACGGCAGAGGGCGACTACTTCCTCTACTCCTTCGGCGGCGCGGAGTCCGCTTACGCCACGGAGAAGATCACCACGATGACCAAGGCGAAGGCCGAGGCGTGGATCAAGGCGAACTAAACGACAAAAATGGGAAAAGCTCCGCGTTTGCGGAGCTTTTTTCGTTGCTTTTTTCCCGCCTGCGCGGGAAGAACTAAGCGCTTTTCCTGCGCGCGATGGGGGAGGGGTGGGCTTTTCTTTGCAATACGTATGCAAAAAACGGGTACAAGCGTGAAAAAAAGGCATCCCATCGGATGCCTTTTGAACTTGTAAATTATTCATCCTTGTCCTCGCTCGTCTGGGGCGCTTCGTCGTCGCGCGCGTTGCCGAGGAAGGTGCCGAAGAAGCCGCTGAAGCCGCTCTTGCGGAAGCCCGTGGAGGAAGAACCGGTGGGGCGCATGGTCGTGCCGGAGGAGACGGGCGTGTCCTCTTTGGGCAGTTCGCGCTTGGGATAGGGCTTGCGCTCGCCGTACTTCCTGTTGCCGTCGAACTTCTTATTGTCGCCGTACTTCTTGTTCCCGCCAAACTTCTTGTTGCGGTCGTACGGGCGCATATTCTTGGGGGTGATCACGACGTAGCGCGCGGGTTCCTTTCCCTCGCTCTTGGTGGTGACGTCGGGATTGTCGACGAGGGCGGAGTGGATGATCCTGCGCTCGTAGGGGTTCATGGGTTCGAGGCGCACGCGCTTGCCGTTTCTCACAGCCTTTGCCGCCAGCTTCTCTGCGACGCGCCGCAAGGTCTCCTCGCGGTGCTCGCGGTAGTTTTCGAAGTCGACGACGACGCGCTTATACTCCTTTCTGCCCGTGTTGGCGACCGCCCCTGCCAGGATCTGCACGGCGTCGATGATCTCGCCGCGTCTGCCGATGAGCCCCTTGGAAGAGGGCGCTGCAAGCTGAATGACGATGCGCTCGTCCTCGCATTCGAGGGAGGGCGTCGCCTCCTCTTTGAGCAGTTCGAACAGCCCCTTCAAAAAGTCGACTGCACGCTCGCCGTCCGTGCGCTTGTCCTGCACGGTGAGGCGCACTTCTGCGGGAGAAGATTTGCCAAAGAGTTTCTTTTTCCCCTCGTCGAGAACTTCGACCGTCACGTCGTCGCGCGCCACGTTGAGGGCTTCCAGCCCCGCTTGAATGGCGTCGTCCACCGTCTTTCCGGTGAAAACCTCTGTCTTTACCATATCAGTTTCCTCTTTTTGGGTTATTTTTTGCGCTTATTTTTGTTCTTACCCTTCTTTCCCGCCTCTTCCTGCTGCTTTTTCTGCCAAGGAAGCACGCGCTCGTACTGCGCCACGATCTGCTCGTGCTCCTTCTTCTTGTAGATGGAGCCCAGGATGAGGTTGATGATCACGGTGCTGAGAAGGGAGATGAGGCTGCTCATCGTCATGTAGATGGAGAACGCCGCGCTGTACATGAATGCGAATACGGCGTAGATGAGCGGCATCATCACGAGCATGACCTTTTGCGTCCTGCCCCCGCGTCCGTCCACCGACTGGTACTTGTTCGTCTCCTTGGAGCTGCGCATGGAGATGAACTGCGAGAGTACCATGAGACCGATGGAGAGGATGATGAGGATGAAATAGCCGTTCGCCTCCCCCTTTTCCTCCGTGAGGGCGGAGGTGAGGTTGTTGTACTGCGTCTCGTTGAGCACGCTGGAGAGGGGAACTTTCTCCCCGCTCTGCAGCGTCACGCGCGTGTTCAACTGCGATTTGAGGCTGCTGTAAGACTGAATGGGGTGGTTGTAGGAGACGTCGGGATACCACACGTTCTTCACCCAGAGGAAGCCCGAGTCGTTCCCGTCGCGGTACCACTCCGCAGCCGCCTGCGCGCCGATGCCCGCCACATAGTTGATGGCGGCAGAGGCGGTGCGCTCTGCAATGACCTGTTCCTTTTGCGCGGGCGGGATGCTCGAATCCTCGTTCACCTGCTTTTGAATGTCTTGAAGGGTGGTACGGTAGCTCTCCTCCGCGCTGTCGTACAGCTTGTCCAGCGCGATCTGATGCTGCCGCCGAATGCTGTTCGTCTCCAGCGAGTAAACGTAGTAGAGGAAGTGCTGCTCGTCCGTAGACTGCACGCGCATAAAGCGGTGGGAGACGGGCTTCATCACCGTGTTGCCCTCCCCGTCCACGACGGCGTTGCCCTCGCCGTCCAGCTCGGGCTCCGTAGTGTGTTCGAGGTACATGGTGTATCTGACGCCATCCTCTTCCCACGTCTTGTTCTCTTCAAAGACGATGGTGAGCTCGTCCGCTTCCGCGCCCTCTTTTTGAAGGTGATAGTCAAGTCCGTTCACGCCGTGCTCTAAGATGGCGGCGTTGTACTGCACGGACATATTCTCGTACATGGAGAGGTTGGCGTATTGGGAATATCCGCGGAACCCCTGGAATGCAACGATGAGGATGACGAGGGAGATGATCATGGGAAGGCAGGCGGCAAGCATATTGTAGCCGTTCTTCTTGTACAGCTCCGTCATCTTTTGCTGGTACATCGTCTTGTCGTTGGCGTACTGCTGCTGCAACTTCTCAAGCTCGGGCTTCATCTGCTGCATGAGCAGGTTCTGCTTGCGCATCTTGACGCGCTGATAGATGTCGAAGGGCATGGTGATCGCCTTGAGAACGAGCGCAAACACGATGATGCCTACGCCGATGATGCCGATCCCCTCGATGATCGCCCGCGCAAATTGTCCCAATCCGTCCAGCCCGATCTTGTAGCCCTGTTCGAGCAGATCGAAGCCGACGTCCATTAACGAAGATAACATTCTCGTCCCATTCCTTCTATATGAGCCACTTTTTTTTGTGCCACCACTCGGGCGCGGGATCCGTCCCGCCCTTGGAGAGGGGATTACAGCGCAAAATGCGGTACGCCCCCAAGAGGACGCCGAAGATCACGCCGAAGTTATTGATGCAGCGCTTGGTGTATTCCGAACAGGTGGGCGTGTACAGGCAGGTATGGCGGGAGAGGTGGCGCTGATAAAAGCAGATCGCCCTGATGAAGGGCGCCTTTACCCCGTCGTGTACCTTTTTCAGCCCACGGCGCAACTGTTTTACACTTCCAAAAAAGACGGGAGAGAAGCTAACTTTCAAATAGCTTTTCCCGTTTGAAGAGTTTGCGGAGATCGCGTTCGAAGCGTGCATAGCTGTATTCCTCCGCTACTTTTGGAATGAGAAGGATGGCGCACGGCTTCATCCCGTGCGCATTCGTACGAAACGCTTCGCGCAGGAGCCGCTTGATGCGGTTGCGCCTCACGCTCTTTCCAAATTTTTTTCCGACGCACACGGCTGCCCGCGTCTCTTTGGCGGGAAAGTAGACGATGGTCACGCTCTCGGCGTGCGCACGCCGTCCCGTCTTTAATACGCCGGAGATCTCCTTCTTTTTTTTCAGCCGCAGAACGCGCATGACCGGTTATGCGGAAATGTGCTTCCTGCCCTTATTTCTTCTTCTCTTGAGGGTGTTTCTGCCGCCCTGCGTCTTCATTCTCTGGCGGAACCCGTGCACCTTGCTTCTCTTTCTCTTTTTCGGCTGATAAGTCCTTTTCATGGTAATATACTCCGTTGAATATTATTTTTGTTTGATTATAAGTTTTTTTTGTGTCTTCGTCAAGCGATTATGCCGCGTTTCTCACAGGTAAAATCAAATACAAACTGCGTTTTTCATCCTTATTTTGCAGAATAAAGGGGGAGATCGCCCCGTTGAAGGAGAGAATGACCTCCTCTTCGGTGAGCGCGCGCAGGCTGTCGAGCAGATACTTCGCGTTCATGGAGATGACAAGATCGATGCCCTCCGTCACCGCGTTCACGCTCTCTGCAACGTTGCCGTAGTCGGAGATGGAGGAGATCTTCACCGCGCTGCCGCCGATCTCCAGCGTGACGAGGTTGTTCTTGTCGCCGCGGATGAGGATGGCTGCGCGCTCTGCGCTCGCGATGAGTTCCTCGCGCTTTACCGCCACGGTGGTGGAGAAGCGGGAGGGGATTACGTTCTCCTTCTTGATGAAGTCCCCCTGATAGAGGCGGGAGACGACGGTCATGCCCTCCGAACGCACGAGCAGCAGCCCGCCCTGCGTGTAGATGGTGATCTCTTCCTCCTCGCCGGGGAGCATCTTGGAAATTTCAAGCAGCGTGCGCGCGGGGCAGATGATGCTCTGCTCGCCGCTCTTTGCAAGCACTTCCGCCTCGGAGAGGGCAAGGCGATAGCCGTCGAGCGCGGTGACTTCCAGCTTGTCCTTGAACTCCATGAGGCAGCCCTTCAGAACGGGGCGGGAATCGTCCTGCGCGCAGCAGAACGCCGTCTCGGAGACGATGCGCTTGAGCTCCTTTTGCTTCATGGTAAAGGAGTTTTCGCCGATCTCAAGATTGATCTTGGGAAATTCCTCCGCGGCGATCGCCTGCAGCACGGTGCCCGAATCGCGGTAGCGGATCTCCGCGCCCTTCTCGCCCGTGACAAAGGAGATCTCCTCCGCCGTCAGCTTGCCGATGAAATCTGCAAACAACTTGCCGGGCACGCAGATCTCGCCCTCTTCAAAGATCTCCGCCTTGATCGTCTTTTGAATGGAGAGCTCGCCGTCCGTTGCAAGCAGCGTCACTTCCTCGGCGTTCGCGCTCACCTTCACGCACTCCATCACGGGTGCCGTCGTGCGAATGGCGCAGGCCTTGCTCACCTTCATCACCGCCTCCGAAAGGGTGAGGCCGTCGCATACGAATTTCATCTTGATTCCTCCTTACATGATGATATAAAAAGAATAAATATAATATTATTAGTAATAGTGTGCGTGGAAAAGTGGATATCTTCTTCCCTGCGTCGGGGGAAGTTTCCCATACAAGCCCTATTATAGCGAAAATGGCGGGAAAATTCAAGCGATTTGCCCTTATTTGCGAAATTGGGCGGCAGTTTTTTTGCGGTGGAAAGGGCGTGGATAACTTTTGCCCGTTGTGGAAAGAATTTTGTCCTTCGGGGGAGAAAAGGGGAGGGCGCGGGGGAACTTTTGTCCGCAAGTTGGGAAAAGAGGGGGAGTTATCCACAAATGTGCAAAAAAGTTGCAACAGTTATCCACGTGCGGTTGAAAGTTGCGCGAAAGTGTGCTATACTGTGGCTATGGCAACGTTCACGCCCTGTTTTCAGGAATATCTCCACAAGATCACGGTGGATAACCGTGAAAAATTCGACTGTTTTTCCGCCCTTTTGGTAGAATTCAACAGGAAGTATAACCTCACTTCCATCACCGAGGCGCGGGAGATCGTCTATAAACACTTTCTCGACAGTGTGATTGGGGAAAAGTTGTTGACAGAGGGGGCGCGCGTGCTCGAAGTGGGTTCGGGTGCGGGCTTTCCCTCCATCCCCCTCATGATCGTGCGGGAGGATCTTCGCTTCACCCTCGTGGAGAGCACGGGCAAGAAGTGCGACTTTTTGCGCATCGCCCTGCAAAAGCTGGGGCTGAAGGCGGAGGTCGTAAACGGCAGGGCGGAGGAGCTGGCGCGGCAGGACTTTCGCGAACGCTTCGACGTCTCCCTCGCCCGCGCGGTCGCGCAGCTGAATACGTTGGCAGAGTACTGTCTGCCCTTCGTAAAAGTTGGCGGGTATATGCTCGCCTACAAGGGGGAGGGGGCGGAAGAGCTGCAACAGGCAAAGCGCGCCCTCTCGCTGCTCGGCGGGGGGAAGGCGGAGCACTTCTCGTACGAACTGCCTGAGGGCTTTGGCGCGCGTTCGCTCATTCGCATTGAAAAGGTAAGTCCCACGCCCGCCCGCTATCCGCGCGGTCAGGGCAGGGAGAGGAGGGATCCCCTTTGAGTAAGATGCTCGCCCTCACGGGACACCGCGCGCTGCAGCCCGATCTCTCGCGCGATATACTGCTCGAACGGCTGGAAGAACTCATTGCGGAGGGGTACGACGGCTTTTTGTGCGGCATGGCGCAGGGGTTCGATCTGCTCGCGCTGGACGTGCTCGTGCAGCTCAAACAAAAATACCGCCTGTATCTGGAGGCGTGCGTGCCCTACGTGGGGCAGGAGACGCGCTTCCCGCGTGAGGAGCGGGAGCGTTACCACGAACTCATCGCGTGGTGCGACCGCAAGACGGTGCTCTTCGACGGGTACCGCACGGGGTGCTATCTGGCGCGCGATCGGTACATGGTGGACTGTTCGGACGGCGTGCTCGCCTACCTGCGCGCGCAGACGGGGGGCACCGCCTACACCGTGCAGTACGCGCAAAAAAAGGGTTTGCCCGTCTACTTTTTGTGATCGGAAGAGACGCCCCTTCGGGCGTTTTTTTTGCGCCGAAAAAGACGCGGTTGACCGATTTTCAAGGGACGTTTTACAAAAATCGTCCCCATTCGACAGGAAAAAACACGCTTTGCGCGCGAAAATGCGCCATACTCTTTGAAAAGGAGAAGGTATGGCGTATCAGAGGCGGGTGTGCGTGATCAAACAGCTCAAGCGGGGGTTTTCGGCGGACGGCGGCGCGGTGACGGGCGCGGTGTATTTCGAGCGGCTGGGGGAGACGCTCACCGTCACCCCGCGCATTGCAGGGCTTGCCCCCGTCAAAGAGGGGCGGTATGCGCTCACCGTGGGCATCGGAGAGGCGCGCTACACCCTTCCCCTGGAGGGGGACTGCGCTTGCGTGCACGGCGCGCCCTCGCTCGAGGGGGGAGTCTGCGTGCTTCTCTCCCATATTCGCGGCGAGGCGGAGGGGGTGGCGTACGGCAGGTGCGGCAGCGCGCCCGCCGATCCTACGCCCCTGCTGCGCGTGGTGACGGAGCAGGAAAAGGGGAGCAGGCGGCGCGTTCCCAACCCCCTCCCGCCCGTGCAGCTTCCCGCACCCAGCCCAAACGTGCCCGTTGCGCCCACCGTGCCCCTGCCCGATCTTCCCAAAAAGGAGGAAGGGGACTCGTCGTCCCCCTTTCCCTATGACGACGAGGCGATCGCGGGCGGCGACTATTTTGCTGCGACGCATGAGGATGGCGGCGCTCAAAGTGAAGGGGCGGGCGAAAACGGGGCTGAAGCTGCGCACGATGACGGCGCTGTACACGCGTTCCGTGCGGGAGCGCGCACCCTTACATACTATCGCAGCGTGGAAGCGCGGCTCAACAAGCTGCTCATGCAGGGGGAGGAGGACGGGCGGCTCAAACAGGTCTTTCCCGCCTCCCGTTGGGTGAAGGGGGAGGGCGCGCTCGTGGGCGTCGTCTACGAGGAGGGGCTGCCCCGCTATCTGTGCGTTGCGGCGGAGGGGGAATTGCCCGAAGTCATGCAGGGGCGCGCCGCCTTCGTACCCCTTCCCTTTGGCGAGGGGGGCTTTTGGGTGGTCTTTCAGGACGCGGACACGGGGGAGTACGTCACGGTGGGAGAGGGGTAATTGTCCGTTTCAGTCGTTGCGGCGGGCGGGCTATCTCGCGCAAAAAACAGAGAATAAGAAACTTTTTTGACGCTTGCGTGAATTTTTGCGCAGGCGCGTTTTATTTTTTTTATTTTCCCTTTACAATTTGCCATGTTCGTGCTATAATTTATGATGGGTAGCGAGCGGCTTATCTTCGCGCTGCCCCTCACGATTCGGAATATTTTTCAGGAGGAACCTTATGGCATATCCCACGAGTAACAAGAAGGTCATCGCGTTCGTCGAGGAGAGCGCACAGCTCGCCTGCCCGGACAACATCGTCTGGATCGACGGAAGCAAGGAACAGCTCGACGCGCTGCGCGCCGAGGCGTGCTCCACGGGCGAAATGATGCAGCTCAACCAGGAGAAGCTCCCCGGCTGCTACTATCACCGCACCGCGAAGAACGACGTTGCGCGCGTAGAAGACCGCACGTTCATCTGCTGCCGCGAGAAGGAGAACGCGGGCCCCACCAACAATTGGATGGATCCCAAGGAAGCGTATGCAATGTGCAAGGAGATCGCGCGCGGCAAGATGAAGGGAAGAACGATGTACGTCATCCCTTATTCGATGGGCGTCATCGGCTCCCCCTTCTCCAAGATCGGCGTGGAAGTCACCGACTCCATCTACGTCGTTTTGAACATGGCGATCATGACGCGCGTGAGCAAGGACTGCTTCGCGCAGCTTGGCGAGGACGGCGACTTCATCAAGGGCTTCCACGCAAAGTGTGACATCGATCCCGAAAAGCGCTATATCATGCACTTTCCCGAGGACGACACCATCATCTCCGTCAACTCCGGTTACGGCGGAAACGTGCTGCTCGGCAAAAAGTGCTTCGCCCTGCGCATCGCGTCCTTCCTCGGCAAGAACGAGGGCTGGATGGCAGAGCACATGCTCATTCTGGGCGTGACCTTCCCCGACGGCAGCAAGAAGTACCTCGCAGCCGCCTTCCCCTCCGCCTGCGGCAAGACCAACCTCGCCATGCTCATTCCCCCCAAACACTACCTCGAGAAGGGGTACAAGGTGGAGTGCGTGGGCGACGACATCGCCTGGATCCGCGTGGGCGAGGACGGCAGACTTTGGGCGGTCAACCCCGAGAACGGCTTCTTCGGCGTGGCGCCCGGCACCAACGAGAAGAGCAACCCCAACGCGCTCGCCGCAACGAGACAGAACACCATCTTCACCAACGTCGCGCTCAACCCCGCAGACAACACGGTGTGGTGGGAAGGGCTCTCCAAGCCCGCGCCCGAGCACCTCATCGACTGGCTGGGCAACGAGTGGACGCCCGATAGCGGAGTGAAGGCGGCGCACCCCAACTCCCGCTTCACCGCACCCGCAGTCGGCTGCCCCTGCCTTTCGGACGCGTTCAACTCCAAGGAAGGCGTGCCGCTCGACGCCATCGTGTTCGGCGGCAGAAGGGCAAGCACCACCCCCCTTGTCTATCAGTCCCGCGATTGGGATCACGGCGTGTTCGTCGGCTCCATCATGTCGTCGGAGACGACGGCGGCTGCCACGGGCGCAACGGGCGTGCTGCGCCACGATCCCATGGCAATGAAGCCCTTCTGCGGCTATCACATGGCAGATTACTTCGCGCACTGGATCGAGATGGGCAAGAAGGTGAAGAATCCTCCCAAGATCTTCAACGTCAACTGGTTCCGTCAGGACGAGAACGGCGAGTTCCTCTGGCCCGGCTTCGGCGACAATATGCGCGTGCTCGAATGGATCCTCGGCCGCTGCGCAGGCACGGTGGAGGCGCAGGAGACGGCGATCGGCTATGTTCCCTATGCAAAGGACATCGACCTTGAAGGGCTGGACTACTCCCGCGAGACGCTCGAGCGCATCCTCTTCATCGACAAGGAGCGCTGGAGCAAGGAGGCAGACGAGATCGCAGAGTTCTACAAGCAGTTTGGCGACAAGCTGCCCGCAGAGCTTTTGGAAAGCCTCAAGACGCTCAAGGCAAACTGCGAGAAGTAATAAGGTAAATAAAAAGCGCACCCAAAGCGGGTGCGTTTTTTTGTTTTGCAAAGGGGACTTGCGCGCGGGCGCATTTCGTGCTATAATATGGCCTGGGCGGGCGCGCGGCAGAAAAATAGCGCCACCATGTCCAAGATGCGGGCACCATGTCCGTGTTTTGCGGCGGGCGATATAAAACGCAGGCACCATGTCCGCGAAAGGGGCACCCATGACGGGGAGAGGCGCACCATGCCTGGGGCAGGGGGCGCAGATAAACCCCGCACCCATGCCCGCATTTTTTTATCAGGAGGCACCCATGACGGAGGACGAGCGCGTACAGGCGCACTTTGCATTTTTGCTGGAGAAGGGCTTCACCTTCGAGCGCGACTACAATAAGGGCACGGACAAGACGTGCACGCAGATCTACCGCTTCAAAAAGGACGGGGCGAACTATCTCGAATACCGCGTGCTCTCCGAGCGGGAGCGCAACCTCTTTGTGCTCGCGGCGGGGGAGCGCAAGTTCCCCTCTCCCGAACGGAAGTACGCCGCCCTCGTGCGCAGCTGGAAGCTCAAACACCTCTTCAAAAAGGGGGAGGCGTGGGAGCTCGCCGCGCTGCTGTGCAAGCGCGAATGGGAGTGCACGGGCAAGGTGTTCGGCATACAAGTTTAACCGCGCGCGGCAGCGGGTATAGAAATAATAACGCAAGGCAAGGAGCAAGTATATGAAAAAGCAACTCGGAGTCAAACCCTACCTCTTCCCCATGCCCGTACTCATGATCGCAACGTACAGCGAGGACGGCAGCGTGGACGTGATGAACATGGCGTGGGGCGGCATCTGCGCGGAGAACATGGTCGCGCTCAATCTGGACGAAGATCACAAGACGAGCGAGAACATCAAGCGGCGCGGGGCGTTCACCCTCAGCATTGCAGACATCCCGCACATCAAGGAGGCGGACTTCTTCGGCATTGCCACGGGCAACACGATGAAGGACAAGTTCGCGCGCAGCGGGTGCACGCGAGCAAGAGCGCGCTCGTAGACGCGCCCGTCGTGGAGGAGTTCCCGCTCACGCTGGAGTGCAAGGTGGCAGCCATTCAAAAGGACGAGCTGGGCTTCCGCGTGGTGGGCGAGATCGTGGGCGTGCTCGCAGAGGAGAACGTCCTGAACGAAAAGGGCAAGGTGTGCCCGGAGAAGCTGAACGCCTTCCTCTTCGACCAATTCCAGAGCGGCTACTACGCCGTGGGCGAAAAGGTGGGGCAGGCTTGGCAGTCGGGCGCGCCGCTCATGAAAAAGTGAGCGGACGAGCGCGCGATTTTACACATTTTTTGCATGAAAAAATACCCGACGCAGCCCGTCGGGTATTTTCATTTTGCCGTTACATGACGACGATATTTTGCTGCGTGAACAGCTCCTTGAGCTCTGCGGGGAAGTTCTCGTCCGTGATGAGCACGTCGATATCCTCAAGATGCGCAAAGGTGTAGGGCATGATCTTGCCGATCTTGGAGCTATCCAGCATCATATACATCGCCTTCGCCTTGGAGCGCACCATCTTCAAGAGGTCTGCCTCGATCTGCGAGCCGCAGGAGAATCCGTTCTCGGGGGTGAAGGCAGAGGCGCTCATCACCGCAAGTTCAAAATTCGTGTTGTCGAAGTACGCCCGCGCGACGGGGGAGGCGGTGGAGAGGTTGTCCTTTAACACCTGCCCGCCGATGACGGTGACGTTGAGGTTCTTCTTCTGCGCCAGCTCGATGGCGACTGCAAGCCCGTTGGTGAACACGTGAATGTTGAGGTCGGGCATCTCCTTGGCAAGGTACATCGCCGTCGTGCCGCCGTCCACGAAGAGGGAACTGTTCTCCTCGATGAGGCTTGCCGCCTTCTGCGCGATCTTGATCTTCTCGTCCGTGTGGATGGCTTGCTTCTTGGCGTAGGGCTCGCCCGAGACCTTCTGCACCTCCTTCACGGACATTGCGCCGCCGCGCACGCGGATGATGCGCCCCTGCTGTTCCAGCTGAAAGAGGTCTCTGCGCAAGGTCATCTGCGACACGTCGGGGAAAAAGTCGTCGAGCTGCTCCAGGGTAAGTTTGCCGCGCTTGTCCAAAAGATCTGCGATCTCTTCAATTCGCTCCCGCTTCATAATTTCCACTCCTAATGATTTCTATCTGACTTCTATGTAAAATTTTAACATATCTTCCTGAATTTGGCAAGCGATTTTGTACAAGCAATTCAGATTTTGGAAAATTTTTACGAAAATTCTTGTGAATTTCAGGCGAATACGCGAAATTATCGAATATTTTGTGTAATCAATTCACAATTTTGTGTGTGCCGCGCCCGCCCTTCCGCAAGAAAAGAGGCGGGGGAGTTTTGAAAAAAGGGGTTGACGGGGCAAAATAATTCAAGTATAATGAAGAAAAGCGGTGCGGCGTGCTGCGCGCGCTTTTGGAGGGAGAGTATGAAAAAAAATGTTGCGGCACTTGCGCTGGGTATCGTGGGGGCTGTGTATGAGTGCGGGCTCGTGCTCCTGTGGGCGCTCGTGTTCGACATCGTGCACGTCGTCACCGTGGCGGCGGGCGGGCTGGGCATTGCCACCTACACCGCCGTGTGCGTGGGAATGGGCAGCGCGGGCATCGTCTGCACCGTGGCGGGCTGCGCGCTCGCGTACGGTTGGCGCAGGAGCGGGCTGGTGTTCTCCCTGCTCGGGCTGCTGCTTGCCATCGCCTTTCCCATCTTCGTGCGCGTGGCGCTCGGCTCCACAGGCCCCGTGCTCTGGCTCACCTGCATTCCGTGCGTCATCATCCTGCTGCTGTCGACCATCTTTTCCGCACGCAAACAGCCGGAGGACGCGCCGCCGCAAGTTCCGCAGAATGGCTGGAACGGACAGAATGGCTGGAATGACCAAAACGGTTGGAACGGGCAGAACGGTTGGAACGGACAGAACGGTTGGAATGACCAAAACGGTTGGAACGGACAGAACGGTTGGAATGACCAAAACGGTTGGAACGACCAAAACGACGGGAACGGGCAAAACGGCGGCTGAGGGAGTTCGCGTTCCCGCGCGCTGCAAAAAGCGCCCGATCGCCGCAAAAAACAGGCAAAGAAGGCAGGGCAAGCCGTCCGCCGCGCGATTTTCGTGCGGGAAACGGACATTTCGGCTTGCCTTTTTTTTGTGCGCGTGTTACAATAGCGGTATGAGCGTATCCTATCTTACAGCGCTGGACGAATACTTCTGCGCACAATATTCCGACTACGTCAAACTCAACGCCATCGAGGGCTATGAGATGCCGGAGGTCGTGTACGTGGGCAAGGACGGCAACGTCGCCCGCCGCGATTCCTCCGTCATGCGCCTCTGCCACCAAAAAAAGTGCGAAGAGCTGCTGCGCACCTTCAAGGCTGCGCTTGCAGACGTGGACTTCACCTTCAACTTCTGCTTCCGCCCCTTCCACGACAAGGTGCGCGATCCCTTCCGCAAATACACCTTTGCCAAGGTATTGCCCCTCATCTTAAAGCGGTATGGGGAGAGCGCGGAGAGCGCGGGGGAAAAACTCGCCCTCTCGCCCGCCATCTGGAAGAAGATCGTGCGCGGCAAGCTGTATCCCGAAAAGGGCACGGCGCTCGCGCTCGCCCTCGTCTGCCGACTGCGCGTGCAGGACACAAACAACCTGCTCGCCGTGTGCGGGCTCTCCCTCTCGGAGGAGAGCGTGCGTGACGTGGTGGTGGAGTACCTTTTGAAGCAGCAGATCTTCAACGAGGAGATGCGCGATCGCTGCCTTGCAGAGTACAAGATCACCTCGCTGCCCATTCGCCGTGAGGAAGGGGTATGAAGAACGTATTTGGCATGAACGTCCGCGCCGAAGTGCGCGAATTTGACGGCGCGCCCCTCATCGTACGCCGCGTGGAAGGGGGGCTTGTCAAAAAGCAGCAGGAGCTGTCTAAGGACATCGACGCGCAGGAAAAACTTTCGCGGCTTCCCAATTGGGTGACCATCCTCGCCCTCATCGCGGCGACGGCGGGCGTCATCTTCCTGGGCGCCTTTTTCAAGGCGGCGGCAGGGCTTGGCTTCGGCGAGGCGTTTGCGCGCGGGAGCTGGGCGGTGTACGCGGGCGTGCCCCTCATCGTGGTCGGCATTGTCGTATACGTATGGGCAAAAGTGCGCAAAGCGCGCACGGAGGCGAGCAGCGCCCGCACCTATGTGGAGGAGCGCGCACGCAAGGTGAGCGGCGAGAGCAGGGAGGCGCTCGGCATTCCCGAGGACGCCGCGCACGTGGACGTGTTCGGGCTATCCTACGTGCTCAAGGGGGGGCGGCAAAAGCCCGTTTCCACCCTCGCGGGCAGGCCGTATATCAACGTGGGCATCTACGCCTTTCGCGAGGGCGACGACCTCTGCCTTGCGGACGACACCTTCGTGATGAAGATCCCGCTGCACGGCATTTCGCGCATCGTCGGCGTGGAAAAGCGGCTGGGCGCGATGGGCTGGAACAAGGAGGTCGCCCCCAACAAGGGCAAGTATAAAAAGTACAAGATCCGCGTGGATCAATTTGGCAACCTCTTCTACAAGCCCTATTACAGAATGCAGCTTACGGCGGAGGGGGAGGAGTTCGAAGTGCTCATTCCGCCCTACGAGATCGAGCACTTCACCCGCCTCACGGGGCGCGTCGTCGAATGAAGCGCCCGCCTTCTGCCCGCACCCAAAAATCGCTTGACTTTGCGGGCATGGCCGTGGTAAAATAGATGGCAGTTGAATATGCGCCGAGGAAGGGGAAGAGTACCCCGTCTGTCCGCCAAAAGAGAGGAGCCCCGCGGCTGAAAGGGCTTTGACGGAAGTCGGGAGAAGGTGCGCCCCCGCCGTTTGAGGCACGGAGCAATGTCCGCGGCAGCCCGCCGTTATCGGGCGCAAGAGGGGAGCTTTTCACGGCTTCCAAAGTAAAGTGGAACCACGCACACGGCGTCTTTATACGATGGTATAGAGGCGCTTTTATTTTTTCACAAGGAGGAGGGGCTATGTTTTTTTCACGATTGCGCAAGGACATCGCCGCGGCAAAGAAGAACGACCCCGCCGCACGCAACAAGTTTGAGATCTGGCTCACCTATTCGGGCGTGCACGCGCTCTCCTGGCACCGCTGGGCGAACAGGCTGTATCGCATGCACCTCAAACTGCTGGCGCGCATCACCAGCCAATTCGCCAAATTTCTGACGGGCATCGAGATCCACCCCGCCGCCAAGATCGCCCCCGGCGTGTTCATCGACCACGGCACGGGCGTCGTCATCGGCGAGACGGCGGAAGTGGAGGAGGGCGTCGTCATCTATCAGGGCGTGACCTTGGGGGGCACGGGCAAGGAAAAGGGCAAGCGCCACCCCACCATCAAAAAGAACGCCACCATCTCCTGCGGGGCGAAGGTGCTGGGCGGCTTCACCGTGGGCGAGGGGGCGCGCATCGGCGCGGGCGCCGTCGTCATCAAGGAAGTTCCCCCCTTTGCCACCGTCGTGGGCGTGCCCGGGCGGGTGGTGCGCATCAACGGACAAAAGACGCAGGACTTGCTTCCCGAAAAGGAAGATCCCATGCTCAAGGAGCTGTGCGCGCTGCGCGAGCGCATGTTCGAGCTGGAGGACAGGTTGGATATGCTCGCTGCGCGCGGCAGGGAGCAGGAGGACGCTGCGTCCAACGGGGCGGACGAGCAAACAGGGCAGACGCAACAAGGCAGCCAACAGGAGGAGAATCATGAGAATTTATAACACCCTCACCCGCAGGAAGGAGGAGTTCGTGCCCATCGAGGAGGGCAAGGTGAAGATGTACGCGTGCGGCATCACCGTCTCGGGCGAGGCGCACATCGGGCACGCTTTTCAGGCGATCATCTACGACATCTTCCGCAAATTCCTCGAAAAGCAGGGGTATGACGTGACCTACGCCCGCAACTACACGGACGTGGACGACAAGATCATTGCAAAGTCCAAGGAGACGGGCATTCCCGCCGACGAGTACGCAGAGATGATGATAAAGCGCATCGACAAGCAGATGGCGCGCGCGGAGATCGGCGAACCTACCCTGTGGCTGAAGGCGACGTGCAACATTCAGAATATCATCGACTTCGTGCAGCAGCTCATCGCGGGCGGACACGCCTATGCCGCAGACAACGGCGACGTGTACTTCGACGTGGACAGCTTCCCCGCCTACGGGCAGCTCTCGGGCAGGAGCAAGGACGAGGGCTTGGACGGCGTGCGCGTGGACAACGACGAGAGCAAGAAGAACGCCTACGACTTCGCGCTGTGGAAGGCGGCGAAGGAGGGGGAGATCGCGTGGGATTCCCCCTGGGGCAAGGGGCGCCCGGGCTGGCACATCGAGTGCTCGGCGATGAACCGCGCCGCCTTCGGCGATCAGATCGACAT
>CALVTZ010000009.1 GCA_944363255.1 uncultured Clostridia bacterium | reverse complement strand
CCTCCTCGACGACGCCCACCATCTCATGCGCCACCGTAACGCCCGTGCGGGCGCGCGGCGCGCTGCCCCGCTTGATGTGCAGATCGCTCGAACAGATGCTCGCAAGCGTCACGCGCACGATGGCGTCGCGCGGCGCGAGGATGGTCGGCTTGGGTTTTTCCACGAGGGCGAATTTGCCCCGTTCCAGATAGGTGTACGTCTTCATCTGCTGCCTCTCTTGCAGGAATGCCGCGCGGGGCGGCGTATTTGTGATGTGGTGCGTGAGTGAAGGGCGCGCCGTTCGCGGGGGAAAGGGAGATGCGCGGTTGGGCGCGCGTTGTCCGTTCGCCCAAAAAGGACTTCCCGCAAACGCGTCGTATTGCAATACAGTATAGCAGAAATGGGGCAAATATGCAAGCCCCGCGGGAAAATCCGCGCAGGCAGCCCCGCCAAAGGACGCGAATAAAGGGCGCAGCCGACCATGTGCAAAATTCTTGCGGCGCGCGCCATCTTCTGCTATAATAGAGAAAAGGCAGGAACAGGAAGGGAAAAGAATGCAAACTTGGTGGCTGTATCTCTACGGCGCGGCGATGCTCGTCATGAGCGTTGTCGCATTCTTTGCGTACGGCGCGGACAAGCGCAAGGCACAAAAGGGGAAGTGGCGCACGCCCGAGGCGGTGCTCTTGGGGCTGGGCTTTCTGCTTGGCGCGGCGGGCGCTCTGCTCGGCATGAAGGTGTACCGCCACAAGACCAAGCATTGGTACTTTTGGGCGGTGAATTTCCTCTCGCTCGCCCTGCACCTTGCCCTGCTCGCTGCGGGCATCTACTTTGTGCTGCGCTGAGGAGGCGGTATGCGATTCGAACAGGAAAAATCCGCTCCCTGCGGCGCGCTGTGCGCCGCGTGTGCGCGCTTTCCCTTGGCGTGTGCGGGGTGCGGCGCGATCGCGGGCAAACCGCATTGGCTGCAATACACGGGGCAGAGCGTGTGCGCGGTGTACGACTGCTGCGTAAACACTCGTCACGCGCCAAACTGCGGCGGGTGCGAGCGGCTGCCCTGCGAAAAGTTTACTTCCGATCCCACGCTCACGCAAGCGGAGAACGAGCAAAACCTTCGCGCCATGCTCGCCCGTCTGCGCGAACAATAAAACGAAATGCGCGCCGCAGAAAGCGGCGCGCATTTGCAGATGCGTATCATAAAAAAAAGACCGCACCCACGGGGCGCGGTCTTTTTTTTGTGCAGATCAGGCAACAAATCCTACAATACCCGTAATGTACAGCGCTGCTGCAACGACAAAGAGGATGATGCACAGGAGGCCCTTATTCAAAGCATAGTTGAATGCGGGCAGTGCGATGGCAATGCCTACGCAGATCGCCGCGACAAGCTGCAGCGCCTGAATGACCTTCGGGCTCACGTCTACATCCGCCCAGCCGAGGACGGCTTGCAGCATGAAGATGATCGCCGCCATGATAAAGCCGATGAAGGCGCAAAGATTGATGAGTCCGCCTCCGCCACGTTTTCCCATAATAGTTACCTCCTTAGGATATACCACGATGATAGCACATTTCTTCCCGCTTGTCAAGGGGGTATTTTTTGCCCCCTCGCCCTCCTCGCGCCTTAGGGGCATGGCGGGGGAGGATGCGGACATGGTAGGGGGGAAGGCGGCATACCTGCGCGCAAGAGCGTGGACATGGTAGGGGGGAAATGCGGCACGGGGCCGGTATGCCCGCCCATTATGCCCCGCCATAAGCAACAAGTATTTTACAGGCGGACGCGCGCGTGGTATAATCGTTGCAAACGAGGAGGACGGTATGAACAAGCAATTTGACGAGCAAAATCTCTTTGGCAGGGGGGAGGAGAACGTGGCATACGCGGCGTACTTCACGGGCAAGAGCTATCTCAACCCGCTCACGGGCGCGCCCGCGCCCCTCTTTTTCAACGTCACCTTTGAGGCGGGCTGCCGCAACAATTGGCACATTCACCACGCCAAGGCGGGCGGCGGGCAGATCCTGCTGTGCACGGCGGGCAGCGGGTGGTATCAGGAATGGGGCAAGCCTGCGCGTTCGCTCGCGCCCGGCGACGTCGTCGTCATTCCGCCCGAAGTCAAGCATTGGCACGGGGCGAAGGCGGACAGCCCGTTTGCGCACGTCGCGGTGGAAGTGCCCGGCACGGACTGCTCCAACGAGTGGCTGGAGCGCGTGGACGACGCGGCGTACTTCGCGCTGTAAAGGGGGAAGGATATGCAATATACGACGCTGGGAGGGAGCGGCCTCCGCATTTCGCGGCTGTGCCTCGGCTGCATGAGCTTTGGCGATCCCGCAAGCAAGATGCACGCCTGGACGCTGGACAGCGCGCGCAGCGAGGAGATCATTCGCCACGCCCTCGCGCTGGGCATCAACTTCTTCGACACCGCCAACTGCTATTCGGCGGGCACGAGCGAGGAATATCTGGGCGAGGCGATCAGGCGCAACGCGCGGCGGGAGGACGTCGTGCTCGCCTCCAAGGTGTACTTCAACGAAGGGCACCTTTCCAAGGGGGCGATCGCGCGCGAGATCGAGGGCACGCTCAAGCGGTTAAAGACGGACTACCTCGATCTGTATATCATCCACCGCTTTGACGCGGGCACGCCCGTGGAGGAGACGATGGAGGCGCTGCACGCGCTCGTCAGGGCGGGCAAGGTGCGCGCGCTGGGGGCTTCCGCCATGTACGGCTATCAGTTCTCCGCCATGCAGCTGTGTGCGCGCGACAACGCGCTCACCCCCTTCTGCGCCATGCAAAACCACTACAATCCCCTCTACCGCGAGGACGAGCGCGAACTCATCCCCATCTGCGACGGCATGGGCGTGGCGCGCACGCCGTACAGCCCGCTGGCGGCGGGGCGGGTGGCGCGTGCGAATTGGGCGGCGGAGACGCTGCGCAGTCAGACGGACCAAGTGGCGCGGCAGAAGTACGACGGAACGGAGGAGAGCGACAGGCGCATCGCCCTTCGCATCATGGCGCTTGCGCAGCGGTACAATACGACGATGACGCGCGTTTCCCTTGCCTGGCACTTAAAAAAGGGGGTTGCCGCGCCCATCATCGGGGCGACCAAGGCGGCGTATCTCGACGATGCGGCGGGGGCGTTCGACCTTCCGCTCACCGAGGAGGACGTTGCCTATATCGACGAATGTTATCTCCCGCACAGGGTGGTCGGCGCGCTGTAAGGCACCGTTTTTACAATACGATGCGCAAAAAGAGGACAAGTTCGTCCTCTTTTTTTCGTGGAAAGGGGAAGGTGTGACCTCGCTTGTGTGCGCGATATGGCGGGAAGTGGGGCGCGGCGGTGGGGAGTATTCAAAATATCATAAAACTATTCGTTTTTTTACTACAATTTTTTTCGAACATTTGACAGCGCGCGCCGCGTGTGCTAAAATGGGGAAAAACGCAGGGGAGGAAGCAAGATGGCAGAGCGAGAAGTACAGTTGCAGATCGATGAAGAAGAGCGCATGGAGCTTGTTGCCAAGGCGCTCGACGCCACCATTCGCCGCAAGATCATGGTGCTCTTGGGCGGTTCGTCCTATTCGATCGCAGACCTTGCCAAGCACTTGAAGCTGCCCATCTCCACCGTCTCCTTTCACCTCAACATTTTGCGCAAGGCGGGCTTTATCAACGTGTTCGTCAAGCGCAACACGCGCGGCAACGCCAAGATCGTCTCCCGTCAGATCGATACGCTCACGCTGGGCTTTCACACGGAGCGGCGGCAGTCGGAGAACAAGCACTTCTCCATGGAGATCCCCATCGGCAGCTTTTGCGACGCGCAGGTGGAGGCGGGCTGCGGCATGGCGAACACCACGGGCATCATCATTGCAGACGATACCCCGGGCGTGTTCTTTGCTCCCGAGCGCCACTCCGCGCAGATCTTGTGGTTCAGCAAGGGGTATGTGGAATACCGCGTGCCCAACTATATGCTCAAGGGGCGGGAAGTCAACGCCGTCGTGTTCAGCATGGAGCTGTGCAGCGAGGCGCCCAACTACCGCAGCGAGTGGGAGAGCGACATCACCTTTTGGCTGAACGGGCAGGAGGTGGCGACCTATGTCTCGCCGGGGGACTTCGGCGGCAGAAGGGGAAGGCTGAACCCCGAGTGGTGGTCAGACTACTCCACGCAGTATGGCATGATGAAGTCGCTGCGCGTGACCAAGGAGTGCGTGCTGCTCGACGAGACGCCCGTGAGCACGCTCAACATTCAAAAGCTGGGGCTTTTGGAGGGGGAGTTCATCACGCTGCGCATCGGCATCAAGAAGGACGCGCGCCATCAGGGTGGGCTAAACCTCTTCGGCGAGCGCTTTGGCGACTTCTCGCAGGGGCTCGTCTATTCGGTAGACTATCATTGAGCGCGCGCCCGCGCCCGACCATATTTTATAGTTCCATATTTTATATCGCCATGAGCCGTTGTTCGAACGGCTCATTTTTTTATTGATTATTACAACTTTCATATTACTAAAAACACGATTTTTGCAAATTTCAAAAGGGTTATTGACAGATTCGAACAAACTAATATAATCAAGGCTGAAAAGAGGATGGCGCACCATTCTCTCTTTCAAGATAAAAGGAATAGCGCGCCCACGCGTGGCGCAAATGAGTTAAGGAGGAAAAAATCATGAAAAAACGGTTCTTTGTGTGTGCACTTGCAGCGGTCATGGCGCTTGCCACCTTCACCGCCTGCGGCAAGGGCGGGGAAGAGGAGCCCGTCGATCCCGATGCGCCCATCGGGGAGAAGGTGACCATCGACTTCTGGGGCTGGGGCGACCTTGCGGAGCAGAACAACTATCGCACCCTCGTCAATCAGTTCATGAACGAGCCCGGCAACGAGAATATCACCGTCAACTATGTGGGCAACACGGCGGAGGCGCATATGCAGAAGCTGGAGAACACCTCCAAAAAGAATCTGCCCGCGCTCTTCATGCTCTCCGACTACGACTTCTACGGCTATGCCGCAGACGGAATGCTCAAGGACATCACGAGCTATGTGTCGGAGGAAGAGCTCTCCACCATCTGGCCGCAGGCTGTGGCGGAGTACTACTTCAACGAGGATACGATGCTCTTGGGCAAGACGGAGGGCGCAAAGCTGTACGGGCTTCCCAAAGACCTGGGGCCCTTCACGCTCGTGTATAACAGAACGCTCATCGACGCGCAGGCGCAAAAGAACGGCGTGTCTCAGGAGAAGGTGGAGGAGATGCTCAACCCCACCGATCCCATGACGTGGACGGAGTTCCGCAACTTCTTAAAGGACCTCGTACCCGGGCTTGCGAACGGGCAGGTGGGCATCACGCACTACGAGATCGAGGCTGCCATCTACTCCAACAACGCCAACTTCTTCACGGAGGACGCGGCGACCTCGCGCATCACGGAGAAGAACTTTACCGACGCACTGCAGTTCTGCGCAGACCTTGCGCTCGTGGACGGGGTGATGACGCCCGAGTCGCAGCAGGACGTGGACGGCTACACCCGCTTCCAAGGGGGCAACGCGCTGTTCAGCTTCATGGGGCCTTGGGACGCCGCTTCCTTCTGGAGCTACAACCTTCCCTTCACGTGGGACGTTGCGCCCGTGCCCTACAACGGCGAAAATCCCGACGCGGTGAGCACGGCATGGGTAGGCTCCATGGGCTACTGCGTGGGCGTGAACACGAGCGCTGCCAAGACCGCGGCTGCCATTCGCCTTGCAAAGTACCTTGCGCTCAACGAAAATGCGCAGCGCAAGTTCTATGAGCTTGGTCAGCAGGTGCCCAACATCGTCTCCATGGCGACGGACGAATATCTGAACGATACGCAGGGGCTCATCGGCGACAAGATGCCCGCAAACCGCTCCGTGTGGGTGGACACCATCAACGGCACGTCGGAAACGGACAGGGTGGGCGGCAAGGTGCGCCCGCGCTACTACACCTACTCCTCCGGCTGGTACGGGGAATTCACCGCGTACCTCAGCGACGAGGGGCTTTGGAGCGGCAGAAAGACGGCTGCGGAGATCTGCTCCAACTACAACAATATCTTCCAGGGCAAATTAAATACGATGAGAAACGAACTCGGTCTTTCCTGATCGCGGGAGGATGACGTATGGCAGAAAAGATATTACAGGCAGAACTTGAAGCCGATCTCGCGCCTGAGTTTGCAGGCGGCGAAGGCGCCTTCGGCGCGTCGCTGGGCGAGGAGATCGCGCGCGCAAGAAAGCCGAAAAAACAAAAGCACAGCAAAGTGGAGCGGCGGGAAAACCTCATCGCCTTCCTCTTTATTCTGCCGCCCATCATCGGCTTTCTCATCTTCACGGCGATCTCGGTGGGCTGCACCATCATCTTCAGCTTTCAAAATTACTTCGCGCGGCGGGGGGAATCGGAATGGGTGGGTTTCATCCATTATCTCAACCTCTTCAAGGGCATGGGTACGGCGGGCACGCTCGCAAACTCCTTCTTTAAGTCGGTGGGAAACACCATCTTCCTGCTGCTCAGCATCCCCATCAGTATGATCTTCGGGCTGGGGCTTGCGGCGCTTCTGCGCATGGGGGAGATCAAGGGCGGCAGAGTGCTGCAGGTCATCTACTACCTTCCCGCAGTCTCCAGCGCGGTCGCGCTCAACATTGTCTGGCGGTATATCTTCCAGAGCAACGGCATTCTGAACACGGCGTTCGGCACAAGCACGCCGTGGCTGAGCGACGATATGCTCGTGAAGGTCGCCATCATACTCAAGAACTCCCTCAACGGCATGGGCGGGGCGATGATCTTGTACCTTGCGGGAATGCTCAACGTCTCCAAGGACTTGTACGAAGCCTCCTCCCTCGACGGCGCGGGCAAGATCAGGCAGTTCTTCTCCATCACGCTGCCCATCATCTCGCCCGTCACCTTCTACCTGCTCATCACGGGGCTCATCGGCGGATTGCAGTCCTATGTCGACGCGCAGGTATTCGCGAAGGGGGGTTCGGGTTCGCACACCATCGTGTACTTCATCTGGCAACAGCGTACGAACGGCGCAACGGGCTACGGCGTCGCGTCTGCGGCGGCGGTGCTGCTCTCCATCTGCATCATGATCGTCACGCTCGTGCAGTTCAAGTTCTCCAACAAATGGGTTTATGAGGATTAAGAGATGACAACGGAAAAGGATAACGATCTGGAACAGCAGGACGAGCTGTTCGATGTGCAAACCGAACCGTCTCAGTCCGACATTGAGGCGGAACTTCTGCTTGCGCGGCAGGCGAGCGGGCGCAGGAAGCAGGACGCGCCCGCGGCGGTCGCAAAGCGCATCGCGCTGCGCACCGTCACCTATATCATTCTGCTCGTGGGGGCGTTTTTGATGCTCTTTCCCTTCCTGTGGATGGTGCTCAGCTCCTTCAAGACGGGCAACGAGGCGGCGCTCGAATTCACCTTCTTCCCCAAAAAGTGGGTGTGGGAGAGCTACCACGCGCTGTTTACGGAGAGCGATTTCCCCATCTTCACCGCGCTTGGCAACACCATTCTCATCGAGGTGAGCGTCATCATCGTGGGCACCTTCGTCTCCGCGCTCGCGGCGTTCAGCTTTGCAAAGCTCAAGCTCAGGCACAAGACCTTCTGGCTGCTCTTTTTGATGAGCGGCATGATGGTGCCCTACGCAACGCTCATGCTGCCGCAGTACCGCGCGTTCGAGGCGCTGAACATGACGGATACGCTCTGGCCGCTCATTCTGCCCGGCTTCTTCGGCAATATCTCCATGATGTTCTTCCTCATCCAATATATGCGCGGGGTACCCAGCGCCTATCTGGAGGCGGCGCGCATCGATGGGGCAAGCCACTTCACCTGCTTTCTCCGCGTCATGTTCCCGCTCATCAAGACGGCGATCGCGGCGCAGGTCATCTTTTGGTTCGTGGGCATCTGGAACGACTACTTCGCTCCCTCGCTCTATCTCACCAGCCGTGAGAATATGACGCTGCAAGTCTTGCTCGGGCAGCTCAATTCGGGCACGTCTGCAAAGTATCTGCCCATGTCCCTGGCGGGTTCGGTGCTCTCGAGCATTCCCATGCTCATCATCTATATCACCTGCCAAAAGTTCTTCATTGAATCGCTCACCATCTCGGGCGTAAAGGGCTGATCGCCCTTGTATGATAAGGAAAACGATAAGGGAAATCGATAAGGAGGAAATTCATGAAAAAGAAAGTTGCGCTTTCCGCACTGCTCGCGCTCATGGTCGCGGCGACCGCCGCAGGCTGTTCGGGCGAGGGCGGAGGCTCGGCAGGGGATGATTATCAGGATCATACCGCCAACAAGCAGCCGGGCGACGGACAGTTTGATTTTAACGGGAACTACACGCAGCCTGAACTCACCATCGACGGCAAGGCGGACGAGGCGGAGTGGAAGGCGATCGAAGAGCCGCTCGTGCGCTACGGCAGGCGGGTGAACGGCGAGCCCGCCGTCTCCGTCAAGGTGCATCGCGGCGAACGCGCGCTCTTCTTGCTCTTTGACGTAAAGGATCCCATCCTGCTCACGCAGGGCGTGACCAACGACGACGCCGTCACCCACGGCGACAGCATCGAGTTCTATCTCGACACCAAGGCGGACGGCGGCAGAACGCCGCAGAGCGACGACTTCCAGATCAATCTGGGCATTCACGGCAAGACGCGTATCATGCAGGGTTCCGGCTCCAATTGGGGGGCGTGGAACGGACTCATCGACTACGAAGTGGACTTGCACGGCACGCTCAACGACGACGCAACGCCCACCGACGAGGGCTACACCATCGAAGTCATGGTGCAGTACCAGGATATCATGATCGACAAGGACGACACCATCGCAGTCGCCTTCGGTCAGGTGGACAAGGTGCGCGAAGAGGACGCGGGCGCGGGCAGCGAGGACGGCGCGTGGAACTGGTACGGGCTGGAATACAACGGCGCGCTCGTCGAACCGCAGCGCCCCGATAACTATCTGCTCCTCGACAAGGACAACAACCTCATGTCGCGCGACGAGGAAAAGCGTCCGCCCGCAGACATGGTGGGCACCGTGCTCGACGAGCGCGGCGCACCCATTGCAGGCGCCGCAGTCACCGCCACATGGAAGGAGACCGAACTCACGGCAACGACGGACGAGGCGGGTTCCTTCACCTTCGCCCAGGTCGATCCCGAGGGGACGTATCAGATCGTCATCGAAAAGGATGGCTACCTCACGGCAAACGGCGAATTTACCCGCGCAGAACTGCGTGCGGCAAACGGCGGCAAGGTGAGCAAGTCCTTCACCGTGTACGCGCTCGAAGCGCTCGTCACGACCACTGCAACGGGCAACGTGAAGAACGTGGTAACGGGCGGCGTCGAGGGCGTGGACATCGCAGTCAAGGGCAGCGAGCTTGCCACCAAGTCGACTGCGGGCGGCGCGTTCTCGCTTGCGGGCATCCCCGTGGTGCCGGGCAGTACGGTCACCCTCCTTCTCACCAAGTCGGGCTATCAGACGGGCGAACTCGTGCTCAAGGCGGAAGACCTCGTTGGCGCGGGCGAGACGAGCTTGGGCGATGTGAACATCAGCCTGCCCGCGGCGGCAACGGGCCCCTTCGGTATTGCGTCGGGGCTTGCAAACAACGAGGGCTTCATCTCCCGTACGCTCACGGGCGTGGAATTCCGCTTCGAAGGCTCCAAGACCTTCAACGGCTGGGTGGAACTGTTTGTCGACACCAAGCAAAGCGACGGCGAACGCAGCGCCACCGACTTCATGCTCCAGCTCAAGGCGGACGGCACGGTGAGCATCGTCAACTACGGCGGGAACTTCACCCTGCACGGCATCGAATGGACGGTCACGCCCAAGGCAGAGGGGGGCTACACGGCGCGTGCGCTGCTTCCCTATGACATGATGGGCATTTCCCCGCTCGAACCCTTCGGCATCTCGCTGGGACAGAGCAACGGACAGACGGTGTGGGACGGCTGGGGGCGTGCGGACATGATCGGCACGAACGGCATCGGCTTCGTCGCACCCGAGATCCCCACCGACTATGTGCGCGTGGCGGCGGACAACACGCTGTACGAGGGGGCGAACAACGAACTTGTGGCGCGGCTCTCGGGCAAGGTGGAAAACGCGGCGGGCACGGGCATTGCGGGTGTCACCGTCAAGGTGGGCGCGCAGACTACCACGACGAACGACGCGGGCGAATGGTCGCTCAAAGCCGTCGTCACGGAGGACATCACCATTCGCTACGAAAAGACGGGGTACGTCGCGGGCGAAACGCAGCTCACCAAGGCGCAGCTTGCGGTGGGCAGCTATCGCGATTGCGTCACGCTGCAAGACGCGACCATCACCATCTCGGGCAAGGTCACGGACGGCACGGGCGCGGGCATTGCGGACGTCACCGTCTCCGTAACGGGCGAACATTGCAACTTCACCGCGCAGACGAATGCGCAGGGCGAATACACGCTTGCGGGCGTCACCCTCTTTGAGGACGTCGCCATCTCCTTCACCAAGACGGACTACGTCACGGTGAGCGAGAATATCACCGTGGAGCAGCTGCTTGCGGGGGACATGACAAAGAATGTCACCATGCAGTCCTCCAGCTTTGAAAAGCAGGTCACGCTCTCGGGAACGGTCACGGCGGAGGACGCTCCGCTTGCAGGCGTCACCGTTGCGGTGGGCACGCACAGCACCGTCACCAACGACAAGGGCGGGTGGGAGCTCAACCTCTCCGTCGCCTACAACCAGGAGACCACGATCAGCTATACCCTCGCGGGCTATACGACCAAGCAGACGGTCATTCCCGCAAACACCTTTGAAAGCGAGACGACGTGGAAGGAAGTCTGCGCGCTCGAGGCGATCAAGACGACGCTTTCGGGCAGCGTGAAGAACGCGGTGCTCGGCGCGGTGGAGGGGGCAACCGTCTCCGTCAAGGGCGACGAAGGCAGCACGACGACGGCAAGCGGCGGCGCGTTCTCGCTGGAGAATATCTATTTGAAGGACGGCGACGTCACCCTCGTCATCAGCAAGGAAGGATACGCTGCGACAGAGCTTGTCGTCGCGGCGGCGGACTTCACGCAGGGCGGCATCACGCAGCTGGGCGAAGTCGGGCTCGACCTGCCCGCAGCAGAGGCGGGCATCGTCGCCTCGGGCGCGAACAAGGCTGCGGACAAGCAGCAGTACTTCGTCAAGGCGAACGTCACGCTCACCCGCACGCTGGAGGGCATCCTCTTCCGCTTTGACGGCGAACGCGTGCTGGGCGCAGGTGCGATCGAGTTGTATATCGACGTCAAGGAGAGCATGGGTTCCCGCGATGAGGAGACGAGCGCATGGCGCATCGATCTTCGCGCGGACGGCAGCATTTCAGGAACGCACTTCAAGGGCGGTCAATTTACGGCGGAGGGGCTGAAGTACACCGTACGTTCCAACACGAGCGAGACGGGGTACAACGCGACCTTGCTCATTCCCTACACCTATCTCGACATTGCCGCAAACGAGACCATCGGCTTCTCGATGGGGCAGTGGAGCGATCAGGCGTCCGATTGGGACGGCTGGGATTTCGACGGCGCGTTCGTCGCGCCCGAACAGACGACGGGCTACCTGCGCTTTGGCGCACTTCATCAGCTGTACAGGGCAAACAACAACGCGGCGGTCATCCGCTTTGCGGGCAACGCAGGGCAGGCGGGCGTGCTCGTTGCCATCGGCACGCAGCGCGTGACGACGCAGGAGGGCGGCGCGTGGGCGCTGGACGCGTTCTACACGGGCGACGCGCTCTCCATCTCGTACACCAAGGCGGGCTATGTGAGCAAGACGACGCAGCTCACGCAGGAGGCGCTTGCGGGCATGGTACGCTTTGAAGAGAACGTATCGCTCGAAGAGCTCCACGTCACCATTTCGGGCGTCGTTACGGACGAGACGCAGTCGCCTGTGGAGGGGGTAAGCGTTACCCTCACCATCGGGCAGGAACAAAAGAATACGACTACCAACTCTCTCGGGCAGTACTCCTTTGAAGGGGTGACGACCTTCGAGGGCGTTACCCTCACCTTCGCCAAGGAGGGGTATGCAGAGAGCGCGCCCGTCGCCATTGCGCAGGCGGATCTTGCCGCGCAGTCCGTCATCACGCGCGATCAAACGCTCATCTCCCTCTCGGGCGTGCAGCAGATCACGCTCACGGGCAGCGTAAACGGCATCGGCGGCGCATTGCAGGGCGTTACGGTGACGGTGGAGGGCAAGGAATACACCGCCATCACCGATGAACAGGGCAACTTCACCATCGAGAACTTCGAGTGCGTGGACGGCGAACTCACCTTCACGCTTGCAGGGTACTTGCAGGCGAACGTCACCTTCTCGGCAGGGAATGTGGGCGACGCGCCCGAATACGCGCTTCCCGCGCTCTTCCTCGCCAAGGAGTACACGGCGCTGGGCGGCACGATCGCTGCGGGCAAGGCTTCGAGCGCGAAGTTCGCGCCCTACGTCACCCGCGGGGAGAGCGCCTTCCTCTTCCGCTTCGTGGGCAGCAATGCCTTCGCGGGCACGGTGGAAATGTTCGTGGATAGCGGGCTCTCGGCGGGCTGGGACGCGCGCAATACGACCGACTACCGCTTCGACCTCAGGGCGGACGGCAGCATCGGCGTGGTCAACTTCGGAAACGGCAACAACACCGCGACCGCAACGCTCTCCTACACGGTGGGCGGCATGGCAGAGACGCCCGTGCTCAACTTCGCCATTCCCTACGCCTTCTTGGGCGTGGAGCGCGATGACGTCATCGGCGTCTCCTTCGGGCAGGTGTGCGGTGCGGACGGCTGGGACGGCTGGGCTGTGGACGCGCTCAAGGGCGTGGACGGCGTAGGCTTCGTCCGCCCCGAACTTCCTTGGGACTACGTGCGCATCGGCGTGGACAACCTTCCCTTCGCCAATGCGGAAAACATCGCAAAGGACGTGCTCGACCTCAGCGAATACAAGCTGCACTTCGGCAAGGGGAACGACAGCATCCATGCAAAGCTCACGCGCGATGGCGAGGGCATCACCTTCGACTTCGTCTCGCTGGGCGACTTCGGCACGCACGAGGGCAACCTCGAGGCCATTCTCCTCTACTTCGACCGCGGCGAACCTGCGGCGGGCTGGGGCGTGGACTATCAGTATAAGATCGTCTCGGACGGCAATGTCTATGGCAATAACAGCGCATGGTGGGCGGCTTCGGATGCGACCAAGAAGGCGACCATTCAAATCGACCGCACGAACGGCATCACCCGTTTGAGCTATAAGGTGCTGTATTCCGACCTCGGCGCAACGGCAGAGGAGACCGTCGGCTTCACCCTCGTCGAGGGCTGGCTCACGAGCGATAACAACTCGGACGAGTACGCCAACGGGCTGCTCTTTGAGATCTCGGGCGGAACATACCGCGTGGGTGACGCAGCCAATACTTCCGGGTACCTGCGTATCAAGGCGGACGGCTCCATCGTCGTGGCGAACAGCAACGCGAACGCATAAGGAGGGAAAAAAGATGAAAACTTGGAAAAAGGGCATGATCCTTGCACTCTCCGCAGTGCTTACGATGGGCGCGACGGCGTGTTCGGGCGGCGAGCAGGGGGAAGAACCTGCAAACTACGTCGATCCCAACACGGTGATCAGCACCTACGACAACCGCGCCTACAACGAATATCTCATGGGCGCAGAAGGAAAGGAAGCCGCCATCAAAAATCAATGGCCGGGCTACGGCATCGGCGATCCCTTTATCCTGCGCCACAACGGAATGTACTATCTGTACGTCTCCTCGCTGGATACGGAGATCGGCGTGCGCGGCTATAAGTCGGCAGATCTTGTCAATTGGGTGCCCATGACGGGCACGGGGCTCAAGGAGGGCTTCGTCTCGCAGGACAACGTCTCGCTCGCGGCGTACGCGCCCGAAGTGCTGTACTACAACGGCACCTTCTATATGTACACCTCGTCGGGCGGCGCAGGGCACTATGTGCTCACCGCGCAGGCGCCGGAGGGCCCCTTCGTGCGCGCCACGGACAACATGGGCAGCAACATCGACGGCTCGGTATTCCTCGACGACGACGAACAGCTCTATTGGCTCTCCTCGGGCGGCGGCGGAAATTCGGGCATTCTCATGAGCAGAATGGACGGCCCGCTCGACGTCAAGAGCGGCACCAAACTCGGCGGCGTCTCCATGGGCGGCTGGACGGAAGGTCCCTTCGTCATCAAGCGTGACGGCGTGTACTATCTCACCTACACGGGCAATCACGTCACGGCGGACAGCTACCGCATCTCCTACGCTACGGAGACGGAACTTCCCGATAACTTGCGCAATGCCTTCACCGCGGCGTTCAACAATCCCGTCGCGCTGGAGACGGAAACGGCGCTCAAGGGCATCGGGCACTCCTCCACGGTCATGGGCCCGGATATGGATTCCCATTATCTTGCCTATCACTACCTCAACTCCTCGGGCGGCCCCAACCGCAGTCTGGGCATCGATCGGCTCACCTTCTCCGGGAAGATGATGTCCGTTTCGCCCACGCTCACGGGCAGCGTCACCCCGC
The DNA here is from genome assembly GCA_944363255.1 of uncultured Clostridia bacterium. Taxonomy (GTDB): domain Bacteria; phylum Bacillota; class Clostridia; order Christensenellales; family Borkfalkiaceae; genus Gallimonas. Next base: position 5,061 of record CALVTZ010000009.1, on the reverse strand, counting down.
AGCTTCCCGCCTTCTACGCCATGGGCACGGATGCGGAAAAGTTCACCACGGCGGGCGGTACGCTTCTCAGCACCGCCTCTGCCGCGGCGAACTTCACCGTGGAATACAACCTCACGGGTGCGTCCGGCGCCAAGTACGTGTTCGGCTATGAGGACGAGAAGAACTACTTCTCCGTTAACCTCGACCTTGCGGCAAAGAAGCTGGAGCTCACGCAGACGGAAGGGGGCAAGGCAAAGACGCTCGCGTCTTCTACGCTTGCCAAGGAATACAGCGCACAGGCGCTGCACAGCGTGCGCGTCGCCGCCCGCGACGGCAAGCTGGACGTGAGCTTCGACAACATGACCAAGATCGACAATGCCGAAGTGGAAGTGCCCGCGGGCAAAGTGGGCTACATGGGGCTTGCAGAGGGCGTGCAGGTGGGCTACACCGCCTTCTCCAACGTCGCCATGGGCATGAGCGACGAGCAGGAGGCAAAGCAGGCGACGGGCTTCGTGGGCGCACAGAATTACCTGCGCGACAATACGTACACGATGTCGCCCAAGCTCTCCGGCGGCAGCGGACTCTCCCTCATCACGGAGGAAGAGGACTACAGGCTGATGGATTGGGCGCAGCTCACGCTCGATCGCGAGGGCGACCAGGTCTCCTACCTGCTCTACAACAAGGACGCGGGCAGGTACGCGCTGGAGCTCGTCTATCCCAAGGCGGACGGCGGCAAGCAGATCGGCGTCAAGGTAGACGGCGTAAAGGGCGGCACGGTGTATCGCTGCACGCTGCCTCGGGTGCAGACGGAGGACAACTATGTCAAGGCGATCGTGGGCGAGTTCGAGCTCGAAAAGGGCGCGCGCATCCTGCGCCTTGAAAACGTGGGCGAAGAGGTGCGCTTTGCAGCCTTCCGCTTCGTGGAGGCGTCCGCGCAGACGCCGCAATTCTCCGCACCCCTTTCAGGCTATGTGGAAAAGGGCGCAGACTATAAGACCATCTGGAAGCTCAAGGAGGGCGGGCACTACGCCAAGGCGGGTACGCGCCAGCTCGTGTACTTCGGCGACAACACCATCTCCGACTTCACGCTGGAAGTGAAGATCATGCTCGAAGGGGCAACCAACTCCAACACGGCGGGTATCGTGTTCCGCGCGCAGAACTATTCCGCGTCCATTCACGACAGCGCGAACAGTATGCAGGGATACTATCTCAGCATTCAGAACGACGGCATCCGTCTCTCCAAGCTCGACTACGAGAACACCAACGACGGGCTGTATTCGGATGCGCGCATGAAGTTTGATTCGGACAAGTTCTACACCCTCAAAGTGCAGTGCATCGGCAACACCATCACCATTTGGGTGGATGGGCAGCAGGTCGCCTCCGTAACGGAGAGCTGGGGCTTTGCAAACGGCAAGATCGGGCTGTACACCAACGGCGCGGCTGCCGTCTATAAGGATCTTACGATCGGTGCTTGACGGGGTGCGCGCCCGCAGCGCGTTTGCTGCGGGCGCAGCCCAACATTTCGTTTGCTATGAAAAAACTTGGAATGATCACGGGGATCCTTATGGCAAGTATGACGCTTTCCGCCTGCGGCGGAACAGAACGGGAAATCAAATACGAACCGCCCTCCTTCGAACGGTATGAAAATCACATCGAGATCGAGGGGCAGTGGGGGGCGAGCGCGGCGACGGGGGAAAACGGACAGTATGGCATCGGCGATCCCTTCGTCCTGCGCCACAACGGGAAGTACTATCTCTATCCCTCCACCTCCGATCCCTGCGACGGCATCAAGGTGTTTGAATCGGACGACCTCATCCATTGGAAGGACAGGGGCTTTGCCGTAAGGGAGAGTGAAAAGACGGTGCACGGGGCGTACGCGCCCGAAGTCGTGTACTACGACGGGTACTTCTATCTCTGCCAGTCGCGCGCGGGACAGGGGCACTACATCTACCGCTCGGAGAGCCCCACGGAGGGCTTCGAGCTGGTGAGTACCTCCAACAACGCCGCGGAAGGGGAGCTCAATTACGGCAACCTCGGCATGGGCATCGACGGCGCGTTCTTCGTCTCGGACGAGGGCAAGCTGTATCTCATGCACACCTCCACCCCCGCGGGGCTGCGCTTCAACGAGATCACGGACGTGGAAAATATCTCGTCCGAGACCATCGGCGAGACGGGCGAGCTGGGGCAGGCGTCCCTCGGCGGCTGGATCGAGGGGCCTGGCGTATTCCGCAGGGGCACGTTCAGCTACCTCACCTACACGGGCAACCACGTCATCTCGCACGGGTACCGCATCGGCTATTCCTATGCGGAAAACATGACCTCGCTCGAAGATTTCGTGCAGCCCACGGACAACATTACCATCATGGATACCTCCCCGCAGCACCGCGGGCTGGGGCACTCCTCCAACACGGTGGGGCCCGACCTCGACTCCGTGTACACGGCGTATCACAACCTCGTGGGCGGCGGCCCCGCACGGCGGTACAACGTCGATCGCTACCTCGCCTCGGGCGGCATCCTCACGGCGAACGGCGTCACACACGCCCCCGTAAGCGTGCCCAAAGCGCCGGACGGCGCGGGGTATGGTGATGCGCTCACCCTGCAGGGCGGCGTGTATTCCATCGGCAAGAGCGGGCAGTACTTCACCGCGGAGTTCAACTATGTGCCCATGCAGGGGCAGGCGCTCCACTTCGGGCAGTACACCTTCACGCTGGAAGGCGGAATGGCGCGCCTTGCACAAAATGGCAAGACCGTATGCGAAAAACAGGTACAACTCACCCCCGATAAGCTCGTCTGCGTGCGCGTGGAACAGGGCGACGGCGTGGGATACGTCCACGTCAACGGAATGCGCGTTCTCACCTACGAGGCGTCGCGCGCGGGCGGGGAAGTGGGCTATGCCCGCAGGGAGGGCGTGGGCTACACCGCCTTCTCCAACGACGTATTCGGCACGAGCGACTTTGAAGCGCTCAAAAATTTCCCCACCAAGTTCCCCGCAACGGGGTACCTCAAGGGGGAGAACAGGGGCTTTTCCATCGCGGGCGCAAAGCGCGTTTCGGGCGGCGTGCGCGTGGGCGAAAGGGAGCGCATGGTGCGCGTGGACGATCGCTTCGCCGTCAGCCTTTCCAAGGGCGATTGGGTGAAGTACGCCGTGGACGTCTTGGAGGCGGGCACCTACCACCTCGCGGCGGAAGTGACGGGGGCGAGCAGCGGCGCCAAGGTGCGCGTCAGCATGGGCGAGCAGGCGATCGAATGCACCATTCCCGCGGTCGCGGAGGAGACGGAGCGCGTCTCCCTGGGCACGATCGCATTGGAGAAGGGCGTCACCACCATGAGGGTGGAGGTGCTCTCGGGCAAGTTCCAACCCACGCTGTTTGAGAGCCTCGTTTGCGGAAGCGGGCAGGTCTCGCTCGACAAGTACACCGTGATGCGCGGCGGGGCAACGCACTCGGAGGAGGGCTTGCACGTGCAGGAGGGCAGCGCCGTGCTCTTTGACGGGAGCGACGCGGTCAACTTCACGCTGGAGGCAGAGTTCTCCTGCGCGGCGGCGATCGACACCGACTTCGGCATCATGCTGCGCGCAGCGCACTACTCCGACTATCCCCATCAGCCCGCGCAGTCGTGGCGGGGGTACTATCTGCAATTCTCTCCCACCGTATTCGCGCTGCGCCGCTACGATTACAGCGACACGGGCGTTGTCGCCATCGAGCGGACGGGGGACGTCGATCTCACGGGCGGGCGGCACAGCCTCGCCGTGCGCGTTCAGGGGAATGCGTTCGAGATCAGGATGGACGGCAAGGTCGTGCTTTCGGGGAAGGACGCGTGCGCCTTCTTCGGCGGGTACGTGGGCATCTATACGGGAAGGGGGGATTTCACCCTTCATTCTCTCAACTTTCAAAGGATAACGGAGACATTATGAAACATACGAAGTGCTACATAGCGGGATATCCCCGCCCTCAACTCGTGCGCAAGGATTGGGTGGATCTCAACGGAAGCTGGCAGTTCGCCTTCGGGGAGGACGTGCGCGATACCGCCGCCCTCGCGGGCAAGCTGCCCCGCACCATCAACGTGCCCTTCAGCTATGAAACGCAGTTGAGCGGCATCGGCGATGAGACGCGCCACAAGACGGTGTGGTACGCCCGCCGCATCTCGGGCAGGGCGAACAAGCGCACGCTGCTCCACCTCGAGGGGGCGGACTACTTCACACGGGTGTATCTCAACGGCAAGCTCGTCGGTTCGCACACGGGTGCGTATTCGCGCGCCACGTTCGACCTCACGCCCGTCCTCGGCAAGAAGGAGGGGCTGCTCGTCATTCGCTGCGACGACTGCAATTCCCCCGCACAGGTGCGCGGCAAACAGCGCTGGGAGGGGGAGAACTTCGGCTGCTGGTATGTGCAGACGACGGGCATCTACAAGTCCGTCTGGCTGGAATATGTGGACAGGGTGCACCTCTCCGCGCTCAAGATCACGCCCGATCTCAACGATTACAGCGTGCACTTCGACTTCTCGGTGAGCGCCCCCTCCCAGGATGTGGAGGTGAAGTTCGAGATCTCGTACGAAGGCAAGCTCATCGGGCGCGTCTGCGCGATGGCGGCGGAGGGGAACAACAAGTGCTCCCTCTGTTTGAACAGCGAACAGCTCACCTATCAGGTGGAGTGCTGGTCGCCCGAGCATCCCGCGCTGTACGATCTCACCGTGCGCGTCTTTCACAAGGGTAAGCCGGTGGATGAAGTGGGCAGCTACTTCGCCCTGCGCGATTACAGGGCGGTGGGCGACAAGATCTTGCTCAACGGCAGACCTTTCTATGCCCGCCTGCTGCTCGATCAGGGCTATTGGAAGGAGAGCGGCATCACCCCGCCCGACGAAGCCGCGCTCATCAAGGACATCGAGCTGAGCAAGGCGATGGGCTTCAACGGCGTGAGAAAACACCAGAAGGTGGAGGACGAGCGCTTCTTCTACTATGCGGACATCATGGGCTTCACCGTGTGGTGCGAGCTGCCCTCCAACCATTGGCAGAGCGACGACACGGCGGCGGAGATCGTGGGCGAGTGGACGCGCATCGGTCGGCAAAATTATAACCACCCCAGC
>CALVTZ010000008.1 GCA_944363255.1 uncultured Clostridia bacterium | reverse complement strand
AGCGTGCCCGTTGTCATGCTGCTCTCCTCCAACGGCGCGGCGTACACCGCGAAGATGCCCGACATCACGCTGGACGCGAACAGCCGTATGCTCATCTCCTTCTACGTAAAGACGAGCGAGATCATCTCGGGCAGGAGCGGGGCGAGCATCACCCTGGTGGACGGCGAGAACAAGACGCAGATCGCGGCGTTCGACTCCACCACCGTTGACACCATCGACATTGAAAACAACAACACCGAGCAGTTCAACCAAGAGGACGTGACCAAGGGTTGGGTGCAGTGCTTCTTCTTTGTCACCAACGACACGGACAACGCGCGGCAGTTCCACCTCGAGCTCTCCTTCGGCCCCACCACCATCGTGGGCACGCAGAAGAGCGCATACGGCCAGGGCTACGCGGCATTCACCAACTTTGAGACGCGCGCGCTCACCAAGAAGCTCGCAAGCTATGCGACGACGGGCGACCGCGCCATCAACGTCTCCCTCACGGGCGTTGTAGAAGATTCCACCTACTTCGACACCGCTTCCGCCTCCGGGGTGAACCTTGAGGACGGACTTGCCTCCCCTTCCCGCTTCGATCCCGTTGCGGGCGGCAGCAGCCTCATCATCGCGGGCGGCACGGAGAACAAGTTGCCCGAGGGCGTCTATTCCGGTCTGCTCAACGCGCAGTACGCCGATACGTATAAGACGCTCGACAATGCCTGGGCAAACGCCCTTGACAAGATCGCGGGCGAGGGCAGCGACTGGTGGAACGACATCTTCGGCGCAGCGGACGGCAGAGTGGCGCGCCAGCCCCTTGTCATCATGAACACGGGCGAAAGCGCAGCCGCCTCCTACGGCTACCTCTACCGCAACGGCGAGTCGGTTGCAGCGAACACCTATCAGCGCATCCACCTGCGCGTGAAGGCGTCCGCAGGCACGACCGCATATATCTACCTCATCGACGAGAGCAACACGGAGGACGTAGGCGCACGCCTCACCCCCAATATGCCCAAGGTCACCTATTGGTATGACGACGAGGGCAACATCTGCTCGATGGATCCTTCGGACAAGGAGTTCGATTCCAAGACGGACGTGCTGTACACGCTGGAAGAGAACGGGCTGTACCGCAAGGAGGGCGCAAACGACAACGTATATTACGCCAACCTCTGGAACTATGAGACGAAGGACGGCAACCTCGTCACTTCCGACGACACCATCGCCTTCTACGGCAAGGACGGCAAGTACTACGCCTACTACAACGAGGAGACGGAGGAGTATTCGCAGGAAGTCGTTTGCCTGCCCAAGACGGAGGGCGACAAGACCATCACCCGTTACGACTTCACCGCCTACTACGACAACACGGCAACGATGCCCGAGAGCATGATCACCGTTCAGGGTACGGGCGAATGGGTGGACGTAGACTTCTACATCCACACGGGCAGCGAGGCAAAGGATTACCGCCTGGAAGTTTGGGCGGGCGAGCGCACCAACAGCACGGACGGCATTCCCGCGGGCGGATATGTGTTCTTCGACAACTACACCTCCGCTACGGCAAGCAACTATGAGGCGACGCGCGACGAAGCGGTGAACGCCATCAAGGATACGCTGAATGCGGGCAAGCAGCCCGGCGAAGAGGGCTATCTCACCGCGAAGGACAACCTTCCCAAGGAGTACGCGCTCTACTACACCTTCACCTTCTACGACAGCGTGGATTACCTGCGCTACGACGTGAACGAGGACGAGGACAACGCGGGCAACCCCTATGCGGGCTACACGCAGTCCACGTACAGCGAGCAGATCGTCTACCTGCTGCACAACGACGCGGCGGGCACGCTCACGGGTACCCCCACCGCCACCGTATATCTTGACTACGGCGCAACGGACGTCACGGTCGAGGCGAGCGCGGATACGGACGACACGCCCGACACACCCGACACGACGCAGCCGAGCGAAATCAACATCTGGCTGGTGCTCTCCTCCGTCCTGCTTGCAGCGGTCATCGTATTCGCCATCGTCGCGCTCATCGTGCGCCGCGTATGGAGAAAGCGCGGCAAGAAGGTGCGCGTCAAGAAAACCAAGGCAAAGCGCGTCAAGGCAGAAAAGAGCGAGGAAGTTGTTCCCGAAGTCAAGGAAGAGAAGCCCCTCGACGAGAACGATCCTTACAACGAGTAAGCACAACTGAACAGGACTGCCGCGCCACCGGGTGCGGCGATGCCAAGCGGCATTCCCCCTCTTTCGTCAGGTCATAGAAGAGAGAGCAGGCGGAGTGCCGCTTCTCATTTTCTCAAGATGAAAAAGATACTTCACATTCTCTCCCCCTTCGAATGGGGGCTGCTCCTCCTATCCCTCACCGCCATTCTCACCGCCTTTTTCGCGTGCGGGAACAGCAACTATCTCTATCTCTCCGCCTCGCTCGTGGGGGCGGTCGCGCTCGTGTTCGTGGCGCGTGGCAATCCCGCGGGGCAGGCGCTCACCATTCTCTTTTCCGCCCTCTACGGCTATATCTCCTTCACCTTCCGCTACTACGGGGAGATGATCACCTATCTGGGCATGACCATGCCCATCGCCCTCGCCGCGCTCATCGCGTGGCTGCGCCACCCCTTTGCGGGAAAGCGGGGGGAGGTGACGGTGAACGCCCCGCCCCTGCGCGAATACCTTCTCATCGCGGGCATCGGGCTGCTCGTCACGGCGGGCATGGGGGCGCTGCTCGCGTGGTGGAAGACGGCGAACCTCGCCGTGAGCATCCTCTCCGTATTCACGAGCTGGATGGCTGCCTGCCTCACCGTGCGCCGCTCGCCGTGGTACGCCGCCGCCTACGCCTGCAACGACGTGGTGCTCATCGTGCTGTGGGCGCTCGCCTCCGTGCAGGACGCGGAATATATCAGCATGGTGGTGTGCTTTGTCATCTTCCTGCTCAACGACGGCTACGGCTTTTTCAACTGGCGCAGATTGCAGCGCAGACAGGCGCGCGAACAAGCGCAGAACGCATAAGAAAAACGGCTTGCGCCCTGCAAGCCGTTTTATATTTAGTTTACCGTTCGCGCAAGCCCTTGGGGTAGTGGTTTTTCAACACCCCGCCCGTCGCCTTGCACAGCCCCAACGGGAAGCCCCGATAGAGTGCAACGCCCCAGCCGTCCGCCATGTCCGTGGGAAGCGTCTCCCCGCGCAGCCACGCTGCGACCGACTGCTCCGTGAGGGCGTGCGTGCGCCGTACGTCCTCGCCGCGCACCGCCATCGCGAGCGCGTGTGCGGGGGTGAACCGCCGCTTTTCGAACTTCCCCAGCTCCAGCCCCACGCGCAGCACCCGCCCCGTGAGCGCGGGCATTTCGCGCGGAATGAGGTACATTCTGCCGTCCTGCAACGTCGTCAGCTTGCCGTGCAGGGGGGCGCGCAGGAAGTCCTGCTCAAACGCCCGCCACGCCTCCTCTGCCGCCCGATCGCGCGTGATGGGAAAGGGCTTCGCCTCCCCCCGCGGCGCGTCCTGCAGGCGCAACAGCGCGGCGTAGTGCCCCTCTCCGCGCACTTCGTGCGGATAAAGGAGATGCTCCTCTTCCAGGGTAAATTCGGGGTGGCGCGCGAGGAAGGCTGCGATCTGCCCCTCGTTTTCCCCCTCTTCAAAGGTGCAGGTGGAAAACACCAGCTTGCCGCCGCCCGCGAGCATGGTCGCCGCCGCCTCTAAAATGTCCGCCCCGCGCGCAACGCAGCGGGCGACGTTCTCCGCGCTCCACTCCGCGCGGGCAGTCTCGTCCTTGCGGAACATTCCCTCGCCCGAGCAGGGCGCGTCCACCAGGATCTTGTCGAAGTAGCGGGGAAATTGCCGTGCGAGCGCGCTCGGCTCTGCGCTCACCACGGCGCAGTTGACGACGCCCAGCCGCTCCACGTTCTGCGAGAGGATGCGCGCCCGCTCGCCCACGTATTCGTTGGCAACGAGCACCCCCTCCCCGCGCATGGCGGCGGCGAGCTGCGTCGTCTTGCCCCCCGGCGCGGCGCACAAGTCGAGCACGCGCTCCTGCGGCTGCACGGCGAGCAGGGGGGCGGCGCACATGGCGGATGGCTCCTGCGCGTACAGCAGCCCCGCGTGGAAGGCGGGCAGGTGCCCCACGCCCTCCCCCTCGTAGTACACGCCGTCCTGCGCCCACGCGACGGGCTCGCCCGCCCCCGCGATGAGGGAGGAGAGCGCCTCGCGCGAGAGCTTTAACGTATTCGCGCGCACGCCGCGCACGGGCGGCAGTTCGTAAGCGCGCAAAAAGGCGGGGAACGCCCTTCCCAGCCTTTTTTCCATTCTCACTAAATATTCTGCGGGGAGCTGCATGATGCCTCCAACGCCTGCGTGATGCTGTCGAGCGGAATGAACGCCGCCCCGCCCGAGAGCGCGTTCTGATAGCGCAGCCCGCCCTCGCCGCGCGCGATATATACGTTGCACTGCGCGGGGTGGGAGGTGTACTTCCCGCCCGAGGCGAAGATGGCGCCCACCAGCTTGACGGACACGGACACGTCGTCCTCAATGTCCTTGGCAAAGCAGAACACCTTGCCGTCCAAACTGCCGCCGCGCGTGCGCTTGTGCATATTCTTGTTGACGAAGCGGAAGAAGGCCTCGTGTGCCTTGGCGCGCTCTGCCCGCTCCTCCTCCCGCCGCTTGAGGTAGTCGCGCTGTCCCTTGGAGGAGAGCAGCGTGATCCTGCCGCCCGCGAGCTTGCCGGGCTTGATCTGATAACGGGAGACGAGCCCCAAAACGTGCGTCTTTTCGCGCTTGCACAGCGCCTCGCACACGCGCATGGTGGCGTAGGCGTCGTCCACGGCGCGGTGCGGGATAAATTCCACGCCCAGCGCCTCTGCCATGCCGCCCAGCCCGCTTTGGCGGGTGTAGTCCCCCTCCGTGTTCATGTAGAAGAACTGCGTATCGTAGTAGGAGAACTTGAAGGAGGGCAGGCGGTACCGCCGCGTTTCAAGGTTGAGATAGTTTACGTCGTTCAGGGTGGCGTGACCGAGCACCACGGTGTCCTCCGCCTCGAGGAGCTGTCTGATCTCGGGATATACCTCGGGGAAGATCGGGTACTGCTTGAAGTCCTCATACGCGTAGGGCAGCACCAGCCCCTCGCCCCCCTTGCGGTCGGTGAGGTGGAACTTGCCCTTGGGGTTGATGAGGATATCCCTGCGTTCGAGCACGTGATACTGCTCGTCCGTGAGGACGTACCCAAAGGCACAGATCTTGGCGGTGTGCTTGTACACGCACGCGCATTCTATGTCGAAGAAGAGATACTTCATGCCTTTTTCACGGAGATCACGCTCTGTCCGCCCATGTAGGGGCGCAGGACTTCGGGGATCTCCAAACTGCCGTCGGGCAGGAGGTGGTTCTCCGCAAAGGCGATGAGCATACGGGGGGGCGCGACGACGGTGTTGTTCAGCGTGTGCGCGAACTGCGAGCCCTTCTCCCCCTTGTAGCGGATCCCCAGGCGGCGCGCCTGCGCGTCCGTGAGGTTGGAGCAGGAGCCCACTTCAAAGTACTTCTTCTGGCGGGGAGACCATGCCTCCACGTCCACGCTCCTGTACTTGAGGTCGGCAAGATCGCCCGAGCAGCACTCCAAGGTGCGCACGGGAATGCCCATGGAGACGAACAGCTCCACGGTGTAGCGCCACATCTTCTCGTACCAGGCGGCGCTGTCCTCCGGCTTGCAGATGACGATCATCTCCTGCTTTTCGAATTGGTGGATGCGGTAGATGCCGCGCTCCTCGATGCCGTGCGCGCCCTTCTCCTTGCGGAAGCAGGGGGAATAGCTGGTGAGCGTGAGCGGGAGCTTCTTCTCGTCGATGGTCTGCCCCATGAATCTGCCGATCATGGAGTGCTCGCTCGTGCCGATGAGGTAGAGATCCTCGCCCTCGATCTTGTACATCATGCCCTCCATCTCCTCGAAGCTCATGACGCCCGAAACGACGTCGGAGCGGATCATGAAGGGCGGGATGCAGTAGGTGAATCCCTTTGCGATCATGAAGTCGCGCGCATAGGCGAGAATGGAGGAGTGCAGGCGGGCAATGTCGCCCGTGAGGTAATAAAAGCCCTGCCCGCTCGTGCGGCGCGCGCTGTCTACGTCGATGCCCTCGAGCGCCTCTAAAATGTCGAGGTGGTAGGGAATGTCAAAGTCGGGCACCTTGGGCTCCAAAAAGCGCTCCCCTTCCACGTTCTCCGAGTCGTCCTTGCCGATGGGCGTCTCGGGCGAGATGATATTGGGGATCGCCATCATCACCTTTTTGAGGCGCTCCTGGATCTGAACTTCCTCCTTCTCGATGTCCGCAAGGCGGGCGGCGTTCGCGTTCACCTGCGCCTTGACCGCCTCTGCCTCCGCCGCCTTCTTCTCGCGCATGAGCATTCCGATCTGCTTGGAGAGGGAATTGCGCGCGGCGCGCAGCGTATCGCCCTCCATCTGCAGGGCGCGCTTCTTCTCGTCGAGGGCGAGCGCCTCGTCTACGAGCGGAAGTTTTTTATCCTGGAACTTCTTTTTGATGTTTTCGCGCACGACGTCAGGCTGCGTGCGCAGAAGAGCGATGTCGATCATAGTCAAATCCTCGTTTTATTTTTCTCTCCAATTATACAACTTTTGAGCGAGAAAGGCAAGGTTTTGCTCTGCCTTTCGCGCAAGGAATGCGAAAAAATGCAAAAGAGCCGCTCAGCCTTTTGACAATATTCCGCGCCCCGTGGTATAATGATGACATTCCAAAAATACGCACGCGCTGCGTGCGATAAGGGTGGTCGACCGCGTGAAAAAGAAAAAACAGATAGCGCCCCCGCCGCAGGAAGTGCTTCCCGCCCCCCAAGCGGAGCAGGAGGAACAGCCCGCGGCGCAAAAGGCGGGCGGCGTACACAAGTTTCGTGTGAGCCGCTTGAGAAAGGAAAAACAGCCCGAGGCTGCGCCCCAAGCGGAGCAGGTGCAGGAGAGCGAGCAGGAGAGCGCGCCTTCCGAACAGAAAAGCGGCTTTGCAAAGCGCGTGTTGGAGCGGGGAGGCGACGCCGCCCAGCCGAACAAGGAGCGCAAGGCGCTGATGAAGCGCTTTAAGAAGGCAAAGCGCATTCCCAGCGGGGAGGAAGTGGAGCGTTTCACGCCCGAGCTCGACGCGGGGCTTACGCAGGAGCAGGTGGATACCCGCTTCAATCAATTCCTCTTCAACGACGTCAACAAGAAGTACAGCAAGTCGTATAAGAGCATCTTCTTTGGCAACATCTGCACGGTGTTCAATATGCTCTGCCTCATCGTTGCGCTCGCGCTCGCCTTTGCGAAGGCGCCCGTCACGCAATTCATGTTCGTGGGCATCTTCGGGCTCAACCTCATCATCGGCATCGTGCAGGAGATCCTCGCCAAGAAGCAGATCGACAAGCTCGCCGTGCTCGTGACTTCCACCGCGAAGGTCATGCGCGAGGGTGCGAAGAAGGAACTTCCCATACGCGAGATCGTGTTGGACGACGTCATCTGCCTCGAAGTGGGCATGCAGATCCCCGCAGACTGTATCCTGGCGGACGGCAGCGCGGAGGTGAACGAATCGCTGCTCACGGGCGAATCGGTGCCCGTGAAGAAGCAGGTGGGCGACACGCTGTACGCGGGCAGCTTCATCGTGAGCGGCTCGTGCAGGGCGCGGGCGGACAAGGTGGGCAAGTTCACCTACCTCAACTCCCTCACCTCCAAGGCGAAGAAGTACAAGAAGCCACACTCGGAGATCTTAAACTCCATTCGCCTCTTCATTCGCGTCATCGGCTGCCTCATCCCCCTCATCGCCGCGGCGATGTTCTGGGTGAATTGGAACGCGACGGGGCACGATCTTTCGCAGACCATTCAATCGACGGCGGCGATCGTCATCGGCATGATCCCCTCCGGGCTGCTGCTTTTGACCTCGCTCGCCATGGCGATCGGCGTAAGGCGGCTTGCCAAGAAGCGCACGCTCGTGCAGGACTTGTATTCGCTCGAAATGCTCGCCCGCGTCAACGTGCTCTGCCTTGACAAGACGGGCACCATCACGGACGGCAGAATGACGGTGAACGACTTTATGATCTTAAACGACTTCCCCGCCTGCTCGCTGGACGAGGTGATGGGCAGTATGCTCGCCTCGCTGGACGACAACAACCAAACTTCCATTGCGCTGTTCAACCGCTTTGGGCACTCCAACGCGTTGCAGGCGACAAAGACGTTGCCCTTTTCCAGCAAGCGCAAGCTCTCCGCCGTCACCTTTGGGGAGGCGGGCACCTTTGCGATGGGCGCGCCCGAATTTGTATTGCGCCCCATGCCGCCCAAGATCGACCGCATCGTCAAACAGTATGCGGCGAGCGGACTGCGCGTGCTCGTGCTCGCGTACTCACCCAATCAGATGAACGGCGACAGGCTCCCCGCCCTCTTCCGTCCCATGGCGCTCATCACGCTTGCAGACAACGTGAGAAGCGACGCGGCGGAGACCATCAAGTGGTTCCGCGAAAACGACGTAGACATCAAGATCATCTCGGGCGACAACCCCGTGACCGTATCCGAAGTTGCCCGCCGCGTGGGGGTGAAGGACGCGGAGCGGTATATTTCGCTGGACGGGCTCACCGAACCCGAGGTGGAGAACGTTGCAGACAAGTACACGGTGTTCGGCCGCGTGACGCCCGAACAGAAGGCGATCCTCGTGCGCACCATCAAGAAGCGGGGCAGCACGGTCGCCATGACGGGAGACGGCGTAAACGACATTCTCGCCATGAAGGAGGCGGACTGCGCCGTATCCGTGGCGAGCGGGAGCGAGGCGGCGCGCAACGTGTCGCACATCGTGCTCACAGACAACAACTTCCTCACCCTGCCCTCCGTGGTGTACGAGGGGCGCAGAGTTATCAACAACATTAAAAACAGCGCCTCGCTGTACATTATGAAGACGCTCTTCACCACGCTGCTTGCCGTGATCTGCTTCTTCATCAACTTCTCCACCCCCACCCCCTACTTCTTCACGACGGACAATATGTTGCTGTTCGAAATGTTCGTGGCGGCGCTCCCCTCCTTCGTCATCTCGCTGCAACCGAATACCAACCGCGTCAAGGGGAAATTTATCCTGTACGTGCTCTCCCGCTCCATACCGGGCGCGATCACCCTCATCCTGTGCGTGATGGCGGTGTTCGTGGGTGTGAACTATCTCCCCTCGCCCGAGGCGTTCAAGGAGAACTCCGGCCCCCTCATGATGCTCGCCGTCACCTTTGGCGGCATGGTGGTGCTCTTCCGCATCATGCAGCCCTTCAACTGGCTGCGCGCCGCCACCTACGCCCTTGCCTTGGGCGCGTGCATCCTCGTGCTGGCGGTGCCCGTGCTGGGCGAATTTGTGTACAACGGCTGGAAGGACGTGCACTTCAACTTCACGCAGATTTTGTACATTATCTGTGTGCTGCTGGCGGCATTCCCCGTGTCGAACACGCTCATCCGCGCGTGCGACCTCATGAATCAAACGGAATAACGGCTGATGAGAACGCCCCCTCTGCGGCAAGCAGAGGGGGCTTCTTTTTTTGGAATGCGCGCCTTGGCAAGGGCGGACTGCACGCCGCCGTAAAGCGCCCCCGCGCCCTGCGTGCGGGTGCGGCAGGTCGGGAAGCGGGGCACGCGCCCCGCGCACCGTGCACCCCGCGCCCTGCGTTGAACGGGGCGGCGCTGCCCGTCTTGCGCTGCGCATAAAAAAATCGGGCTTTCGCCCGATTTTTTTGTGTTCAAATCGCCGTGAGACGATCGTGGTTTGCGTTATGCAAGCTGAATGTTTGCGATCGCAGCCTGCGCATTGCTGCCTGCCCACACCCTGTTGAAGATGAGGTACACCGTGGTGCCCGCAGTTACTTCAATAGAGGCATTGTTCCAGGACAGCGAATCGAGCGAGGCGCTGTTATCCGTCGACATGGAGCCGCTGATCCTGTTTGTCCCTCCGATCTTGTCACCGTCTGCGCCATACACTTCATACTGCATCTGGCTATCCACTCCATCACCATCGGGATCGCCGTCGATCGCCTTCCAATCGAAGGTGAGCGTGCCGGACGCATAGATGACGACCTTGAGGTAGATGTTTTCGGTCTGTTGTCCTGCCGCCGTGCGCCACTCGCCGCTCTCTTGAAGGCTGAATACCTTGCCGCTTCCGGTGGGCGTCGCGCCCGTCACTTCGAAGGCTGCACCCTCTTTGTAGCTTGCGTAGAAGGTCTTGGCCTCCGTCATGGTGATGGAGGTATCCGTGACCTCTGCACCCGTTGCAGCGTTGCCCTCGTGCCACTTGTCGAAGCTGAAGCCGCTGTCGTATGCGGGTTCGTAGGTGGCAAGGTCGATGGTCGTATCCTTTTCGATGGAGAAGGTCTGCGCGCTCTCCGCTACGCCGCCGTGCGCGCCGTAGACGATGGTGAGCGTGACCGCCTCCTTCCACTGTGCATAGATGGTGGTTTCCGCATCCTTATTGGGGGTGACGGTGGTGATATAGGTCGTGCTCGAAGCCTCCATAGCCCAGCCCTTGAAGATCCAGCCCGCAACTTCCGCGGGGGTGGGAAGGGTGAGTTCTACGCCATCGTAGATGGTGCCCGCGAGCGTAGGCGCGGTGCCATGACCGTTCATGTCAAGCGTGACCACTGCCGTGACTGCGGTGAGGGTGTACGTCTTTTCTGCCGTCGTAACAAGGGTGTAGTGCGAAACCGCCTTGCCATCCTGCTTGAAGAATACGTCGTAGGTGTTTTCTGCCGCCTTCTCGTACGTGCCCGTCTGCGCCGCGCCCTCCGAAGGGGTGAGCGTGATCTTGCCTCTGCCATCCAGATTGACGGTGCCCTGTGCGCCCGTGTAGTCGCCCGCAACGCTCATGTCGAACGCGGTAAAGACGAGATTTCTCACGCGCGCGCAGTCATCGCCTTCATCGCCGCTGCCGTCCTTGGTGTAGACGACATAGAGCTTATCGCCCGCCTCAAGGTCTGCGGTAAGCGCCGTCCAGTCGATTTCACCGCTCTTTTCGGAAACCAAGGTCTGCTCTCTGCTCCCTCTGAGATAGATGCTGAGCTTGTCGTATCCCGATTCGGAGGATACCATCCACTCGAGGCTGACGCTGCCGGGTACAAACACTTCGAGCGAGAGCGTCGCCTTGGAAGAGTCCTCTGCCTTGTTGTCGCTCTCGTAGTACCCTGCCTCTTTCCAGGTGAAGGTAGCTGCCGTGCCGCTGCCGGGGGCGCTGCTCTGCGCCGCCGTGTTGATGACGTAGGGCGCGCTCTCTTCCCAAACCGCGGTGATGGAGATATCCGTCTCCGCAAGCGTGATCGTGGAATCGATGATCGCCTCGCCCTCCGTGTACTTCCAGCCCGTGAAGAGCTTGCCGTTGACGTAGATGGTTTCGGGCGCCAGATCGCTGAGCGTTACCTCATCGCCTGTCTGATAGTATTTTACGACTTGTTCCAAGCCCTCGCCGTAGATCACGGTGACGGTGACCTTCTTTGCCCAAACAGCGGTGAGCGTGACATCCTGCGTGGGAGCAAAGGTCTCACCCAAAACCGTTTCGCCGTTCTTCCAATGCTGGAAGATATGCGTCTCGCTTGTGGGAACGGGCAGGGTGACCTCGATATTCTTGTTCACCGTCATCCCCTGTGCACTGCCGTGTTCGGTGGTGAAGGAGATGGTGACCATGGGCTTGTCTGCCGTGAAGGCGCCCGTAGCCAGCGTGACTTCGTAGTACGCCTTGTCGTTCTCTGCGAAGGTGATGGTCACGCCCAGCGCGCCGTCTTCGAACACGGTGTACGTACCCGTAGCCTCGCCAAATACGACGCCGCCGTTGCCGTCCAACACGAGCGTACCCTCTTTGCCCGCTTCCAGCGTGCCCGTGTAGGAGCCCTGCTTGCCGTCGAGCTTCCTGCATTCGCAGCTGCTCGTGCCAAAGTTTGCCTTGGTTGCCGCCGCAGCGAAGAGCTGCTCGCCATCCACCGTTACCACGAGGGTGGAAGCCGCCTTGATCGCGTCTACGCTCTCGAGCGCTTCGCCCGCTACCGTGGTCGCCGTGAAGGTGTTGTAGAACTTGCCGTTGAAGAGGAGCAGGAAGTTGCCGTCCACTTCGATGAAGCGCGTCAAATAGTCGGAAGTGCCCGTGCCGGTGGAGAAGTTGCCCTCTGCATCCACCTTGTAGGAAAGACCGACGTGTTTTACCGCAATGCTTGCATCGCTCTTGTAGAAGAAGTAGATGTCGCCACCCAGCGTCGTTGTGGATGCCAGCGAATAGCCGCTGACGATGACGTTGCTTGCGGTATCGATCCAGATATATCTCGTATTCGTACCCTTGGTGATCGTTGCAACACCCGTTTCTGCATCCAATGCGGTTACGGTATAACCTGAACCGGTGCCCCAATCGCTGATCACGCCATCTGCATCAATGGTGAGCTTTGTGCTGAGGTTGCTGGCGCCCGACGTTATACTATAGATGTTGCCACCGTAGTAGGTGCCGGCGTAAGCAGGAGCCTCGCCCCAATGCGCATAGATGGTGATGGTTGCGTTGACTGCGGAGCCGGAAACCCACTCTTCGCCTTCCGTTGCCTGCGTGAACCAGCCAAGGAAGCGGTAGCCATCGCGCTTGGGAGCGTCGATCGCAAGCGTTTCGCCCGCGCCAATGCCGTCATACACGGTCGCTTCGTCTGCGCCTGCATAGTTGAGGTTGGCGGTGACGGAAACTTCTGCAAGCCACTTTGCATGCAGGGTGATGGCGGTCGTGTTTGCTGCGGTGATCTGCGTAAGAGGCTCGCCCGTGTACTCCGCCGTGGTGTACCAGCCGCGGAAGACATAGCCTGCTGCCGTGGGCTGAGGAAGCGTGTACGCGATATTCACGTTGAGCGTGACCGCGTCATGCGTGCTGTGCTCGGAGACAAAGGTGAGCTGCGCCGTCGGCTTTTCGATGGTGTACGTTTTTGCGTTGACGTCGAGCGTGAGAACGTAGTATTCCTTGTTGCCATCGAGATACACGTCGAACACGTTCTGCGAATCTGCCTGAAGCGCGTACGTGCCCTCTTTCTCGCTGTAACGAATGCTGCCTGCACCATCCAGCTTGAGCTCACCGTCCGCACCCGTGTAAGTGCCGTAGAAGCTGTCGAGTGCGGAGATGGTTGCACCGCTCGTGCCAATGGTCGCCTTGTCCGAACCGGCCGCGAGGATGATCTCTCCGCCCGCCGCGGGGGTTACGATGACCGTCTTGGAAGCGCGCACATTTTCAACTGCAAGCGCGTCGCCGAAGGCATTTGTCACGGCGACGTCTGCATAGATGCGATTCTCCGTAATGAGGACGACCTTGGTGGCGCCCGCCTCGTCGAGGTAGCTTACCAAACGGGTGGGGCCGCTGATCTGCGCATTCTTCTGAATGGGCGTATCGCTGTTGCTCTTGACGAGCGTGTACATATCCGTGCCGATCGTCGCGCCCGTTCTGCCGCTATAGTTGAATGCGATCACGCCGTTCGAGAACCAAATGCGCGTTGTGCCGATCATGATGATGCCCGTTTCGGGATCGTAGCTCGAAACAGTGCCTTCGATCTCGCCCGTCACGTTGCCGCGCACGTCGATGGTGACCGTTTCCACCGAGGTGCCAACCCTGTCCGCACTATAGGTATTGTTCCCCTTGTACGTGCCTGCATACACGGGGATCCCCACCCACTTCGCATACGCATTGATGACGGTGGTATCGGGTATTTCCGTGTTGTTGGCAATGGCATTGTCAAAGGTGCTTTCTGCAAACCAACCGTCGAAGTAGTGCGTCTCGGTATCTGCGACCTGCTCTGCATAATCTGCCATGATGTCGCCGAATACATCGCCCACGCCCACCGTGATGGTGGTAGCCGCGCCATCTGCCTCGAAGTAAAGGTTGAGCGTGACCTTCTTCACCCACTTCGCATACAGCGTAACGTCTGCCATGGGGGTGTAGGTTGCGTCGACCGGCGTCGCCAATTGCGCATCGGTGTACCAGCCGCGGAAGAGGTGCGTGGCGTTTTCGGGCGTGGGCAGCGTGTGCGCCTCGCCCATGGGAACGGACTCCTCATTCACCGTTGCATACTCGCCCGCGTCGTAGGTGATGGTGACCTGGGGCTGCGCCGCCTCAAAGGTGCCCGCCTGCGTGTTGAGCGTGACCTGATAGAACGAGCCGTCTACGGTTACGCCGACGACGTTTTCTTCCATCACGGTGTAAGTACCGCTCTTTTCGCCCGCCGTGACCGTGCCGAAGCCGCTGAGCGTGATGCTGCTTGCATCGCCCATCGTGCCCGTGTACGTGCCCTGATAGCCGTCGAGCGCGACGACCTCCGTGCCGTTGAAGCCGAACATGTAGCTGGTCTCTTCCCCGCTCTTTACATACAGCGAGGGAGCGTTGTAGCAGTCAGCTGCTGCGACCGTTTCGCCCGCCATGGTCTCAAACGTGACGCCGAGGAGCACTTCATCGCCATAGATGAAGATATTCATGTCCGCCGCCGCGTAGTGGATGGCGATGGCGCGGGTGCTTCCCACCATGAAGGTGGACGCAGTCGCTGCGCCGCTTTTCAAGCCGCCCTCTGGCGTGGGAACGAAGATGATGAGCCTGTCGTTGAGCGTGCGCGCGAACACCATGATCTTGGTCGTGAGATCGGCAATGCCCTGATAGTCGCGATTCGACTCGTCCGTCCAAGTGACGATGTTGCCCTCGCGGATCGCCAGCTGGTGCGTGCCGCGGAAGGGATAGCTCTCGCCCGAAGCCGAGCCGTTTTCCCCAACCACGAGCGTAGCGCCCAGCCAGCTCGTCTGCATGCTGACCGTGCCGTCCGTTGCCTCATCGTAGGGTTCGAAGATGACCGCGGAATAGGTCTGGTTGTCGTAGGGAGCGGGCAGCTTATCCGCCGTAACAAGCTGATAGGTGATGCCGTGCTCTGCGTTGGTGTAGGGCGTGTAGCCCGCGTGGTTTACCGTGGGAGCAACGGGCGTGCCCGCCGTCCAGAAGGAGGTGTCGGAAAGTGCGGGAAGCTTCAAAGGTTCGCTCACGCTCTCTTCCAAGCCTTCGCATTCCTCTGCCGTACAGTGCTGCTGTGCAGAGCCTGCCGTATTCAGCGTGGGTTCGGTGAGGAACACCCATTCTGCGCCCGTGAAGGTGTGGGGGCGCTTGGGCAGGGTGACGAACACTTCATATACCGTGACGTTGCCCTGGTTGTGGAGATAGGTCGCCTCGCCCTCTGTGGTGTGCGTGGGCGCGGTGTATTCGTAGTCGGCACCCGTTGCAAGCTCCCAGAAGGAGGTATCGGTGAGAACGGGAAGGGTGACTGCGTCATAGCGCTCACCACACTCCGTACACACCTTGCAGACCTTGCCCTCCGTCGTCTCGCTGGGCTTTACGGTGTAGTCAAGAAATGCACTCGGCGTGTGCGCAAGTTTTGCGATCGTCTTGTTGACGGTGAGGTTGTACGTCTCGTTCGTGTACGACTCCGCGCCTTCCGCAGAGCAGGACGCCTGCTTGGTTACGGTGTGCGTCCAGAAATCCGTATCCGTGAGCACGGGGAGCTCCATCGTCTGCGTGCCGCCGTCCTCTGCCGTGCAATACTGCGTTGCCTCGCCCGCTTCCGTTGCCGTGGGCTCGGTGGTGATCACCCATGCGCCGCCGAAGGTGTGTTCACCCATCTCCAGCGTGACTTCCACGGTGATGCCGTTTGCCGCATTCGTGTACTCTGCCTTGCCCGCCGCAACGTGCGTTGCGTCCTGCGTCACCGAATACGTCCAGAAATTCGCATCGCTGAGCGCGGGCAGGGAGAGCGTTTCGGTATGCGAATCGTCGCCCGTGCAAACGCGTGTAGCTTCGCCCGCGGCGTCCGCCGTGGGCGCAGTCGTGATCTGCCACGTGCCGTACGTGTGTTCGTGCTTGTCTCCACACGCAGCAGCAGCGATCGTGACCGCTACACTCGTTATTGTAAGTAACAATAACTTACTGCCTTTTTTCATATTTTTTCTCCTTACAAAAATTTTACTTACAGCTTTCGCTGAAAATAACTTGTTGTGCGTGTCCGCGCCCTATGCCGCGCTGACAACTGAGAGCCCGCCTTCGAGATCGCCCCAAGCGGCGACGTTCAGACGAAGGGTGCTGCCATCTTCGAGCGTGAGCGCAATGACCGTGCCGTTTGTTGCAAGCGAGCCCTGCTCGATTTCGCCCGCGACCACTCTGCCCATGACGTTTGCCGAATCGTAGAGCAGGAACACGTTCGCCGCCCCCGTCGTGATCACGCGCAGGGTGTAGCCGCTGCCGCCCGCCGCCTTCACCGTACCCTTGGCGAAGTGATCGAGGAAGTTCGCCGCGCCCGTGCCGCGCACGTTGAGCACGCCGTTTGCGACCACAGTCCCCGTGACGGTGACCATGCCGTTCTCCCCCGCCGCGCGCAGGAAGAAGCCGCTTTCGTCAAGCGTTGCAAGCCCCGAATACGTCGCCTGCCCCACGCGCACCGTAACCATGCCGAAGGAATCGATGGTGATGCCGGTATCGGACGAGACGCCCGAGAACGTGCCGAGCAGCGCGTGATCTTTATAGATCTCGCCGAGGATCTGCAAAGCGTAGTAAGAGGTGATCGGGTTCCCCCCCACCGAGACGGTGATGGAGAAGCGATAGAAGCCCGCCTGGTTGAAGTTGACGCAGCTGAGATCGACCGCAGCCTTCTTCTGCACGTCGGTGAGTTCGCCTGCGGGCGTCTTGATGGAGATGGTGCGGAGGAATTCCTCTTGCGCGAGGTCTCCGTTGGCGATCTGCTTCATCATGTAGGACGCGATATTGACGATGGCGCCGTCCGTGGGCTGGTTGTTGAAGAACTGTACGCCCGCGTATTCGCCCGAATCAAACCAACGCACCGTGAGAATGTTGAGCAGGTCTGCAATGTACAAGGTCGCGCCCGTGCCGTGCGTGAAGGAGGGCGCCGCGTTGACAAAGTCGATGCGCACTTCCTGCCCCGTCACCTTGTAGACGAACTGCGTTACCACGTACGAGGTGGTGTCGAAGTTGAACAGCCCCGTGCCGTAGCCGTCGAGGAAGAGGTACATCCCGTTCGCCTCGTACACGCCGTAGTAGGGATCGCGCGGGACAAGCGTGAACGTCTTTGCCGTGAGATCGAGCGAGAACTTGTACGAATAGGTGCCGTAGGTGTCGTCCTTGTAGTCGTAGAGGAATACGGTGTTCTCTGCAGCGTTTTCGCCGCCGTTTTTCAGCCCCTCCGCTTCGTTGGGCGAGAGGTAGAAGGCGCGCTTGCCGCCGAGCACCAGCTCGTAGCTGCCCTGCGAGGAGACGATGAGGTTTGCCGTCTGCCCGTTGATGGTGCCCTTGAAGGTGTTGCCCGCGAACGCGCTCTCCGCCTTCTCCGTCCGAACGCGCCCCACCGTGTCACTCTCCATGGTGAAGGGATAGACCTTGCCGTCGAAGGTGAGCTGGGAGGAGACGCCGACTGCGGGCGTGAAGCCTTCGCCATACGTCGCCTGCCCCCACGTCACCTTGTAGTAGGTGTCGGAAGACGCCTTTTCCACGAGGTCGATCATGAGCGCGTACCACATGGAGCCGCCGCCGTCCTTGCGCTCGACAAGCATGGTGTCGATGGAGTAGGTGACAAAGCTCTGCGTGAGCACGTGCGACGAACCTCTGTTGATGGTGACGCTGCGGTTGATGGTGTATTCTGCGGTGTTGAAGAACACCATGGGACGGCGGTAATCGGTGAAGCCCAGACGAATGGAGTTGTCGGGATCGAGCACGACGATGCCGTCGTCGTAGTAAAGGGTAAATTCGTTGTTGGAGTAAGAGACGCGCATGGTGCGCTCGTCGATGCCGTAGAGCACGGTGACGGGCTTGCCGCCAAGCCGCATGGAGCCGTCCTCATCGATGACGAATGCGCCGATGCCCGTGGTCGCCGCAAAGGGCTGCGCCGCGTAGGGAGATTCGGAAACATCCCCCCAACCGCCGTCTCCCCAGCCGATGTCCTCCGAATCGTCCGGTTCGGCAGGTTCGGGAATGGTGGTGAGCGCGGTGCGGTAGGTGCCCTTCATGGCGTTGTCGAGCACGGTGACTTTGGCAGTTTCCGTCATCTCCTTGTAGGTGAGGGTGACGGTGTACACGCCCGGCGTGAAGAGATCTGCCTTGCCCGTGATCATCGCGTCCGTCACGGGGACGGGTTCGCCCTTTTCCGTGATGGTGAAGAGGTCGCGCGCATACAGCGTATCGCCCGTAAACGTCGCGCCGTCCTTTGCCGTGATCACAATGCCCGTGTCGACCGTGACGGGGAAGCGCACTTCCGTGTACGAGCCCGTGGGGGCGTTGTGGTACACGTAGAGCACCACTTCCTGCTCGCCCGTGACCGCGGTATCCACCCCGGAGACGACCTTCACGTACGCCGTTGCCGCATCCACCCAATCGGGATTGTCGGTGAGCGCCTTGCGCTTGCCGTTGATGGTGACTTTGAGGTTTTTGAGGGGATCGTAGCTCTCGCTGTCCGCGGGAAGCAGCACTTCCTCTTCGACGAGATCGACGACGCAGTTGTACTCCTCCACCACATAGGTGATGGTCTTTGTCACCTGCTCGGGCACGGCGGGCACCCACGGGCTGCCCTTGTCCTTGGTGTAGAGTACGGTGAGCGTGACTTCGTACCGCCCGGGCGCGCTGAAATCTACGAGATCGAGCCCTGTGAAGCAGCTTGCGGGGATGCTTTCGAAGCGAATGCCGTTGATGCTGACGTTGAAGTCGCCCGCGAAGTTGTACGTGCTCTCCTCCGTGCCCATGGCAACGGAGACGGTGTCGCCCGCGGCGTATTCGATGAACGCGCCGATCTTCACCTGCACGGTGGCGGTGTACTGCTTTCCAAGATAGGTGAGCACGATCTCATTCGTGCCCTCCTCAGAGTAGTTCACCTTGCCCGCGATCATGTCGCTTGTGACGGGAATGCGCTCCTCGCCGTGATACACGGTGAACAGCGTGGTGAGGTCGAGATAGCCCGAGTTGGGATAGGTGACGATGTTTGCGCACGTCACACGCACTTCGCGGTCTGCAACGACCTTGACGGTGACGCTTGCCTGCGCGGAGGAATCCCCCGCCTCATGCGAGATGGAGACTTCGACCTCTTGCCCGCTCACGGCGCCCTGCAGGGCGGAAGCGTCGATCATGTCCTCCGTCACGCGTACGGCAGCGCCGTCCACGTACAGCGAGAAGAGGGACGTGACGTCCAGCGCGGCGAGCGCACTCTCCTCCACTTCCAAAACGGAATAGGCGGGAATGAGCTCGATGTCGTGAATGTTTGCAACGTGCACGGTGAGCGTCTTGCTCGTCTTAAAGAAGGATACCGTGTAGGTGTACTCCCCCACCGCCTCTTTCACGGTCGAGGTGACCATGTCCGCCGTAATGGGCGTGTCCACCCCGTCCACCGTGACGGTGAAGAGTGCATTGAAGTTGAAGCTGTCCCAAACGCCTTGGCGGATGGTGATCTCCTCCTGCGCGAGCGTGATCTCGCACGCGGACGCGGAGACGACCACGCTGCACGTTCCCGTAACGCCCTCGTATGTGCAGGAGACGGGATATGTTCCCGCCTCCTCCATTACGAGCGTGCTTTCCACATATTCGGGCAGCACCTCGACGGGCGCACCCTCCTTTGTGATGGTGAAGAGCGCGGTATAGTCGTAGTCTGCGACCTCGTAGTCCTTGATCGAAACTTCCGACTGCACCGCGGTCACCTTGACCGCTTGGCTATCGGGATCGGTCGGGGTTTCCTCGCCGCCGCAGGCAGCGAGGAGCCCCAACCCCATGAGCCCCACCAAGAGCAGGGCTGCAGTTCCACGATATTTCATGTTCTTACCCCATATTTTTTCATATCAGGCAAAGCCCGATGCGCGATCAGCGACGGAGCGTCCAATCGCCCTGCTTGTAGAAATCGAACCAGAAGAAGCGCGTGTTGTTCATCTCAACGCGAATGATGAGCCCGTTGCCCACGAAGGCAAAGACGGACGAGCGCGTCTCATATCCGAGCCCGGAGAGGTCGGAGTTGGCAGGGCTGTACTCAAAGCCCTCTGCCTTCATCGCCGTCTTGATCTTCTCTACCCATTCCTCAGCCTTCGCCTTGGTGAGGTGCAGGTTCTCGTCCACTTCGTCGTCCGAGATCTTGAGCGTGATGGAGAGGATATCCATGTAGGTGCCGTCCTCTCTCTCATCCCAATCGAAGAAGGGCCCGCCGAGGGTATCGCCGAATAGGTCGAGGAAGAGCTTGGGCGTGGGAAGCGTGCACTTCGGATAGATCTGAGCGATGAGCTGATCTGCCGCAATGGACTGCTGGCCGCCCGTCGTGGAGTGGTTGGGATAGTAGTCGTTTACCATGTAATCCGACCAAGCCGTCTTGTATGCACGGGGAACGTAGCCTGCGAAGAGGTTTGCATCGATCTTATTAAGATCGGTGGTGCCGAAATCCTTGAACGTCGTCGTGCAGTAGCCGCTGTACACACCGCTGAGGCTGTATGCGAAGCGGGTGGACGTGAGGTTGCCGTTTGCGTCGACCGTGATGCGCACGGGCGTGCTGGAGGAAGATACCGCGCTGCGCGCAATGGTATCCATGCACACTTCCATCGCGATGTCGCGGGAAATGGTGCCCTCGCGCAGTTCGAAGATATAGCCGTCCTTCGAGCTGCCGACATACTCGAACACGTTGGGCGAGAAGTCAAACGTGGCGAGCGTATCTGCCATGTTGCCGTTGATGCGCTGTACGCCCTTGAACACCTTGTCCGTGCTGTCGTACTCGAACATATCGTAGGAGGCGTCTGCATTCGGCTTGTAGCCCCAATACTCGCGGCGGAAGTTGAGGTTGTCCATCGAAGAGGTGTACTCCGTCGTCTCTGCAAAGAGGATCGCATCTTCCGTGATCCAGCCGACAATGCCTGCCGTGCCGCTTGCGGTGGAGTGGTTGCCGATGGTGGGCTTGGTCACCGCGTCGCCCGCTTCCCCTGCGAAGGGTACGCTGCGGAATGCGCTTGCGCCGCCGGAGACGGATTCGATGTTGTAGTCGCCCTCGCCGCCCGTGGGCGCGTTGGTCATCTTGTCCACCATCTCGAAGGTGTAGTTCTTTGCCGTTTTCATCTTGTTGAGGGCTGCCTGCAGCGCGTCTGCGTGGTCGGGCGCCTCATAGGGCGTGGGCGTGGGAACGGTCGTCGTGCCAACGTCGGAAACGGTGAGCTCGATGGTGGTGTAGCTGATGGAGGAAGCCTCCTCTGCGGAGGTCGTTGCGCCGCCGTCGTACAGCGTCTCCGTCTGACCGAGGATCTTGGTGATGGACTGCGTTTCCTCGTCCACTTCAAGAATGATGCGGTCGAGCGTGTCCGACAGCAGAGGCGTGAGGCTGAAGGAGAAGTAGGTCATGAGATAGAGCGACTCCTCACTCGTCACATCCACCTTGTACATATACTGCTTGTCGTTGTCCACGCTCACCTGCTCGAACTTGTTCACGTCGAGCTGCGCGAGGTGGTTGTAGTAGTGCTGGCTCGCCCAGAGTGCGGGGGTGGACATATAGTTGGTGACCAGCTTGGAAACGACCGTGTTGTCCTTGCCGATGTACACTTCCGCAAGCCCCTTGCCCGTTTCGCCGTTGGAATCGGTGACGTCCTCGTCGCTCTGCTGGTACAAGTTCTTCACCCAGCCGGCGTCGCCTACGCTGATGTCGCCCGGCGTGGGCTGGTTGCGCCATTCGCCGTACCACTTGCCCGCCTCCATCATGACCTTCATGTCGTATGTACGGTTGACGCTGTTGTAGGAAGCGTTGAGGTCTACGTAGTGGTCGGTGATCGTACCCGTGACCGTGATGCTGTCGTTGCCGACCGCCTCGATCATTTCGCTGGTGAGAAGCCCGATCTGACCGTCGATGACGGGAGCGAGGATCTCAAAGGTGGTGCTGGCGGTGCGCGTCTTGTCCTCCACGGAAGTCGCCGTGACGACGAGCTTCTTGTTGGTCGTCTGGTCTCTCGTGATGGTGAGAAGCCCGTTCGCCGAAATGGTTGCAAAGTTGGTGTCGCTCACCGACCAGGTGACGGCGGTGTTCTCTGCCCCCGTGACCGTAGCCGTGAGTTGGATCTCGTCGCCCTTGCGTACGCGTACGCTGTCAACTGCGCCGATGGCGACGTTGATCGCAGGTACTTCGGGAACAGAGGGCTCTTTCTCCGAACCGCACGCAGCCACGGACACGGCGATGGACGCCGCCATGACTACCACAAGACCGCCTTTGAGCAACTTTTTGAATTTGTTCATACTTTTTCTCCTTTGATATTAAGACTGCGCGGGTGCGCTTTCTTTCCAGATATAGATGTTGAAGTCCAACGAACTGTCGACGACCTGCACCTTCACGCCATTCTTCACATACTCGCCGTGCGCATTCCGTTCAAAGCCGTTGTCGCGCAGCAGCTTTTCTGCCTTGCGCAGGGAGGAGGTGATGGTGTAGTCCTGATCGAGCAGGACGTCGTAGTACAGGATGACGCAGGGCTGCAGCTTGTTCGTGCCGCCGGGCGCCAAGTAAGAGGTCATACCAAAGCCGAAGGTATCGCCAAGCACCGTGCCGAAGAAGGGCAGCGCCTGTGCAAGCTCTTCATCGCTGGAGAGCCCGAGGAAGCTGATGAGGTAATCTGCCGCGTTGACTACGCGCTCCTCGTCCGCCTGCTCCGTGATCTCGAAATCCCTCCATGCGTCGGGTACTTCGCGCTGCGTGAAGGTGATCATGTCCTGCTTTTCTGCGGGGATGGTCGCCGTGTTGAAGTCGGAGTACTCCAGCTCGATCACGCCCTGAAGCATCCCTGCGGAGAAGAAGAACTGCGCCTCCGTAATGTACTTCGTGCCGTTTACTTCCTTCATCGTCACATTGGGGGTGAAGGATGAGGTCTGCGAGGTGTAGCCGCGCGTTGCGAACATACCGTACAGCTGCATATCGCTGCCGAGGCTCTGATAGAAGAGGGAGGCAACGGAGTTCATCGCGTCGTCCACGAAGTAGGTCGTGGAGCCGTCGCTGCTCGTTGCGTACGAGCGGAAGAGCTCGGCTGCAAACCCGAAGGAAGGCTTCGCGTTCTTGAAGTCGCCCGAGAAGGCGCGCGCCGCTGCCGTGGGCCGCTCTTTATCGCCCGTGAAGGAGTTGTACACGTCCTCGCTGAACTTCTTAAATCCGTAGTAGCTGCCCGTGAAGGTGTCGATATACGAGCTCTGCCCTGCCGTGGAGGTGTACTCCTCGAAGAGGCACACTTCGGGCGTGACCGTCTCGACATAGCCCTCGATGGAGAGGCTGGACGAGCCGAGCGACTGGAAGATGCCGCGGAACTTGGTCGTGTAGCTGGTGAGTGCGCGCATATTTGCGAGCGCTTCGTTGAGTGCGGGGTGGTGATCTTCGTCCGTGCCGTACTTGGTGATGGTGGGAACTTCCACGTTCTCCGCACCCGTGTTGAGTACGGCTTCGAACGTCTGAAGGGAGTTGTAGCCGGGGACGACCGATCTGCTCCAATCGGACTTCATCACGATGCCCACGATCTCGCCCCCTGCGATCTCAAGGGCGAGGGAGATGGGATCGAATTCGTAGGGGCAGGCGGAGTCGATCATGCGCTGCATGAGCGTATCGCTGTTGCCCGTGCTGACATACTTCCACGCCCACTCCTCTTCGTCGAAGGTGAAGTTTGCAAGCGTGAGCCCCTTGAAGTTGTTGTAAAGGCCGGAGGCTTCCCACGTGATCTCCTGCTCGTTTGCGTCGAGCATGGGCACGTACTCCTCCGTATTCATGTAGCTGAGGCGCACGTTGGAGGCGATGCCGTCCACGTTCTTGCCGTACAGGAACTGCGTGGTGCCGAGGTTGCCGTCGTAGTACTCTGCGTACCAGTTCTCGCCGTCCATCGCCGCCGTCATGTCGAACAGGAAGGTGTCGTAGTACTCATCGGAGATACCGATGTTGTAGCAGTCAACGGTGAGCTGTCCGCCAAATTCGATGTGCGTCTCGTTTGCGAGCGCGGAAACCATCTCTGCCGTGAGTTCGGGCTTTGCGAGAATGGTGAACGTGCGCGTCGTAAAGATGCCCGTGTTCTGCGTGCTCGTTGCCTGCACGGTGATGCGCGTATCCTGCTCCACTTCCTTTGCCGTGAGCACGCCCGCGGGGGTGATGGTGGCATATTCGCCGCCCTCAATGATCTCCCACGTTGCGGGGCTGAGCTTTCCGTCGAGGCGCGCTTCCAGCGTGGTCGTCTTGCCGCTGCGCAGCTTCGCCGCGCTGATGCTGAGCACGCTTGCCTTGAACTCTGCCCTGCCCGAGAGCGAATCGTTGTACCCCTCTGCCTTTGCGGTGACGGCAACTCTGAAGTCCTGCGCCGTGGAGGGAGCCACGAAGGAGGTGTTCGTTACCGTGTGCGTCGAGGTGGTGCCGCCCACGTTGATGACAACGAAGTACTCCGTTGCGTGTTCAACGGGATCCCAGCTGATGAGCCCGTCCCGATCGATGGTGACGTTCTGCGGCGCGTCCAGCGTGCCCAGAATGGTGGGTTCCTCGGGCTCGACGGGCGTGGAGGGATCCTTGGGTTCGCCCGCGCAACCTGCCACCATGCCGAGAACCATGCAAATTGCCAAGATCAAACTGACGATCTTAAGTCTCTTCATCTTTTCTCCTTGTATTTATGTTGGCTTCCGTTAAGTTTTTTTTGCGATCATGTAGGGATCGCAACACGCAAAAGGCGCCTTTTGCGCTGTTCTGTTTTCCCACGTCATGCCGCCGTGCGGCGCATGGGGAGTGCCGTTCGCGCGGGCGGGACGAGCCGTCCGCGCGTTGGCTTCTCATCGATCATTCGTTGTCGTTCGCGTCGTCGTTCGCGTCGTCATTCGCGTCCGCTTCCACGCTTTCGCCTGCCTGTGCGCCCGCCTTCTTCTTTTTGAGGAAGAACACCGCCACACCTGCGCCGCCCGCTACGAGCACGCAGCCCACGACGATGACGGCG
>CALVTZ010000007.1 GCA_944363255.1 uncultured Clostridia bacterium | reverse complement strand
CTTCGACAAGGTCATCGCCATCGACCAGGCGCCCATCGGCAGAACGCCGCGCTCCAACCCCGCCACCTACACGGGGGTGTTCACCGCCATTCGCGATCTGTTCGCGGCAACGCCGGACGCCAAGGCGATGGGCTTCAAGAGCGGGCGCTTCTCCTTCAACGTGGCGGGGGGCAGGTGCGAAAACTGCCAGGGCGACGGCATCATGAAGATCGAGATGCACTTCCTGCCCGACGTGTACGTGCCCTGCGAGGTGTGCGGGGGCAAGCGCTACAACCGCGAGACGCTGGAAGTCAAGTACAAGGGCAAGACGATCGCAGACGTCCTCGATATGACGGTGGAGGAGGCGTGCGCCTTCTTCCAGCCCGTGCCCTCCGTGTACAACAAGATCAAAACGCTCAACGAAGTGGGGTTGGGCTATATCAAGCTGGGGCAGAGTTCCACCACCCTCTCGGGGGGCGAGGCGCAGCGCGTCAAGCTGGCGACCGAGCTTGCCAAGCGCTCCACGGGCAAGACCTTCTACATTCTGGACGAGCCCACCACGGGGCTGCACTGCTACGACGTGGAAAAGCTCATCGCCATTCTCCTGCGCCTGCGCGAGGCGGGCAACACCGTGCTCGTCATCGAACACAACCTCGACGTCGTCAAGGTGGCAGACCACATCATCGACCTCGGCCCCGAGGGGGGCGACGGCGGCGGCACCATTCTGTGCGAAGGTTCGCCCGAAGAGGTCGCCCGCTGCGAACGCTCGTACACGGGGCAGTTCTTAAGGAAGATCTTGCCATGAGCGGGCTGTTTGCGGGGCGCGCCTTCCTGCCCGATCGCGCAATACAATTCGGTTTCGAGCGGGCGGGCGAGGGATACCGCTACGCCGCGCCCATGCTCGGCGGGGAGCTCGTCTTTACCTGCCTCGTGCAGGCGGGGGAAGTCTCCTATACCGTCTCGGACGGCGCAACGGGCGAGGAATATATCCTGCACCGCGTGGAGTCGGCGGCGGGCGAGTTCGTGGGGCAGGTGCGCCGCGCGCGCGACGAACTGCTCTCCCGCATTGCAGCCTCCTGCTTTGCGCCCCGCGCCGTGTGGGGGGAAGCGGGGGCGCGTGCGCTCGCCTTTGCGCGCGAACGCTACGGCGACAGCCCGCAGTTTTTGTGGAAGGACGCGCCCGAGATCGCCGTGCTGCGGCGGCAGGACAGCGACAAGTGGTATGCGGTGTTCTTTCGCATCCCCGCCGCAAAGCTGGGGCTGGAGCGGGCGGGCGATGTACCCATTGTCGACGTTCGTATTGCAAAAGAGCAACCAATTCCGCAGGGGGCGGGGTACTTTCCCGCCTATCACATGAACAAAAAGAGCTGGCTCACGCTGCTGCTCGACGGCACCCTGTCCGATGAGACGGTGTGCGCGCGGCTTGAGGAGAGTTACTTGCTTGCCGCGGGCAAGCGGGGGAGGAGAGTATGATCAACAAGAGAATGCAGGGCTTGGGCGAGGCGCGCTCGGTGATCCGCGAGATCTTCGAGTACGGCAACAGGCGCAAGCGGGAGATCGGGGCGGACAAGGTGTTCGACTTCTCGCTGGGCAATCCCAACGTGCCCCCGCCCGCTGTGGTGAACGCGCGCATCGCGCAGCTCATCGCGGGCGAAGATCAGACTTCGGTGCACGGCTACACCTCGGCGGCGGGCGCGCCCGAAGTGCGCAGGGCGGTCGCAGACTACCTCAAAAACACCTTCTCCGTGGACATGACGGAGGATTATATCTACATGACGTGCGGGGCGGCGGCGTCCCTCACCGTCACGCTGCACGCGCTGCTCTCGGGCGGGGAGGAAGTCGTCGTCATCGCGCCCTACTTCCCCGAATACCGCGTGTTCATCGAGCAGGCGGGGGGCGTGTGCCGCGAAGTGGGGGCGGCGGAAGATTTCCACCTCGACCTTGCCGCGCTCGATAGTGCGATCGGGCAAAATACGGCAGCCGTCATCCTCAATTCCCCCAACAATCCCACGGGCGTGGTGTATGGCGAAGGGGAACTGCGCGCCCTCGCCGCGCTGCTTGCGCGCAAGAATGCGGAGCGCGAACAGCCCGTCGTGCTCATTGCCGACGAGCCCTACCGCGAACTCACCTACGGGGCGCAGGTGCCGCAGCTGCTCGCCCTGTACGAGCACACGGTGGTGTGCTATTCCTTCTCCAAATCCCTCTCGCTCGCGGGCGAGCGCATCGGCTATATCGCAGTCTCCCCCCGCGCAAGGGGCGCGGCGCAGCTGTACGCCGCCGTGTGCGGCGCGGGCAGGGCGCTGGGGTATGTGTGCGCGCCCGCCCTCTTCCAGCGGGTGGTCGCAAGCTGTCTCGGGCAGTCGAGTGAGCTTGCCTTCTACCAAACGAACCGCGACCTCTTGTACGGCGCGCTCACCGAGATGGGCTTTTCCTGCGTGCCGCCCGAGGGGGCGTTCTACCTGTTCATGCAGGCGCCCGAAGGGGACGCTGCGGCGTTCTGCGCGCGGGCAAGGGAGCACGAACTGCTGCTCGTGCCCTCGGACAGCTTCGGGCGCGGGGGGTATGTGCGCATCTCCTACTGCGTGGCGCGGGAGACGATCGAAAACAGCCTGCCCGCCTTCCGTGCGCTGGCAAAGTCCTATCATCTGTAAAAATAAGGCGCGGCGCGCTTGGGTGTCCCAAGCGCGCCGCGCCGCTTATATTGTCGCAATTCCGCTATACGAGTACCAAAAGCAGGACAAAGGGCAGGGTGAAGAGGGCGAGCAGCGTGCCCGTCGCCTGCGCAGCGGCGGCAAACTGTTTTTCGCCGTCCATCTTCTCCGCAAAGGCGACCACGCTCGAGGCGGGCGGCATCGCCATCGCGATGAAGGGGGCGAGCAGCACGTACGGCTGGCTCTCAAACAGCCCCGCGAGCTGAAAGGGCAGGATGATGAGGTGGGTGACGAGGGGGGAGAGCACCAGCCGCACGAGGGCGGCAAGGTAGATGCTCCCGTCGCAAAAGAGCGCCTTGGGCGAGAGCTCCGCCACGCGCACGCCCACGATGAGCATGGAGAGGGGCGCGGTCATGCCCCCGCCGTAGGTGACGATCTGCTGCAATTCGGCGACGGCGTCCATGTTGAAAATGTTGATCTCGGGCACGAGGAAGAGCAAAAAGCCGATGAGCGAGCCCACCGTGCAGGGGTTGAGCAGCGCCTTCTTGGGGGAGATCTGCTTTCTGTCCTGCGTGATGAGGTATGCTCCCAGCGTCCACAAGATCATGTTGAAGAGGACGGTGAACACCGTGATATACATGAGCGCCTCGCTGTTTCCCTCCGTGAACATATCCACAAAGGGCAGCCCCACGAAGGCGCAGTTGGAGAAGGTGGATACGAACACGAGGATATCCCGCTTCCTGCGCCGTTCCTCCCCCTTCATAAACAGGAAGACGAGCTTGGATACGCCAAAGGTGACGAGCACGGCGGCGGCGGAAAAGAGGAACACCCACAGGAAGTTTAGTAGCGTCTCGCCCGTGGGGGGAACGGGATCGACGGTGAACGCCTTGATGATGAGCAGCGGCTGCGAAAAGGCGAGCAGGATATTGGAGATGGAATACAGGCTGTCCGAGCGCACCAGCTTGCTCCTGCGCAGCACAAAGCCCGCGCCCACAAAGAAGAAGAGCACGAGCATGATGATGAGGACTTTGATCAAAATATCTGTCATAACGGTTGCTTCCCAAAGCGCGGGTGCGCGCCCTTTTTTTTCCACGTCGTATTATACGCCATCTTTTGCAAAAAGGCAAAGGAAAGTGCCCGCCGCGCGCGAGCTTAATTGTAAAAAATTGCAAATGGGGGCGCGCGTTTGTTGACAGGGTGGGCAAACTATGCTATGATATTCGCATGAAAAAGGGAGTAGTTGGAAGTGCGGTATCGACATCACGGAGCAATCCCGGTGCCGCCCCCGTCTTTGTTTGCGGGAACAAGACTTTTGGCTGAGCGGCTGAAGGTCTTTTTTCATCTATTTCTGTCAAAAAAATAAAAAAAGGAGTGTCAAGTGAGTTACTTCACGGAGAGCATCGAGGACGTCTTGCAGCACAATGAGGCGAGCGAGGCGGGGCTTTCGAGCGAAGAGGCAGCCCGCCGTCTGGAACAACACGGCAGGAACGCCCTCGTCGGCGCGAAAAAGAAGCCCTGGATCCTCAAATTCCTGGGGCAGTTCGTCGATCCCATGATCATCGTGCTGCTCGCAGCGGCGGTCGTCTCGGCAGTCATTGCCATCGTCAAGGAAGAGTATGCCGAGCTCATCGACAGCGGCATCATTCTCGTCATCGTCATCCTCAACGCCATCATCGGGCTCGTGCAGGAGAACAAGGCGGAGAACGCCCTCGAAGCGCTAAAAGAAAAGAACAAACCCTTCGCAAAGGTGTTGCGCGACGGCGAGCAAAAGCTCATTCCCAGCGAGGAGATCGTCCCCGGCGACATCGTGGTGCTGGAGGCGGGCGACGTCGTCCCCGCAGACCTGCGCCTCATCTCCTCCGCCTCCCTCAAGATCGAGGAAGCGGCGCTCACGGGTGAATCGGTGCCCGTCGAGAAGCACGCAGAGGCAGAGGTGGGCGAGAGCGCGCCGCTGGGCGACCGCGTCAACAGCGCATACCTGGGCGGCACCGTCACCTACGGCAGGGGCAGAGGCGTCGCTGTGGGCACGGGCATGAACACGGAGATGGGCAAGATCGCAGATATGCTCTCCAAGACGGAGCAGTCCGCTTCCCCGCTCTCCAAGCAGCTGAGCAAGACGGCGAAGATCCTCTCCGTCATTGTGCTCGCCATCGCGCTCGTCATCTTCCTCGTCGCGGTCATTCGCAAGGAGCCAATTCTGGACGCCTTTATGACCTCGGTCGCGATCGCAGTCGCAGCCATTCCCGAAGGGCTTCCCGCCGTCGTCACCATCGTGCTCGCCATGGGCGTGCAAAAGATGAGCAAACAAAAGGCGATCGTGCGCAACCTGCCCGCCGTGGAGACCTTGGGCTGCTGCGAAGTCATCTGTTCGGACAAGACGGGTACGCTCACCCTCAATAAGATGACGGTGAAGGAGACGTACTCCTTCGACGGCGACGGCAAGCTGCTCGATGAGATCATGGCGCTTTGCAACGACACCGTGGTCACCGAATCGGGGCTTGCGGGCGATCCCACCGAGACGGCGCTCGTCGACTACTACATGAAGGCGGGCAGAGACTATGCTGCGCTCGCAGCCGACTGCCCCCGCGTCAACGAGCTTCCCTTCGACAGCGTGAGAAAGCTTATGACCACCGTACACTCCACCAAGAACGGCGTGTTCTCCTACACCAAGGGCGCACCCGATATGCTCATCGCGCGCTGCACCAAGATCCTCACCAAGGAGGGCGTTCGCCCCATCACGGAGGAGGACGTCAAGGAGGTGCAGGCGCAGAACTCCGCCATGGCGCAAAAGGCGCTGCGCGTGCTCGCCGCCGCGTATAAGGAAGGGGAGCACCTCGACGAAGAGGAGATGATCTTCGTGGGGCTCTCGGGCATGATCGATCCCCCTCGTCCCGAAGTGCACGCCGCCGTTGCCACCTGCCGCACCGCGGGCATGAAGGTGCTCATGATCACGGGCGACCATCTGGATACGGCGCGCGCCATCGCACGCGAGCTGGATATTCTGCGCGAGGGCGACCTCTCCGCAACGGGCAAGGAGCTGGACGAGATGACGGACGAGTACCTTGCCGAAAACATCAACAAGTACTCCGTATTTGCCCGCGTCAGCCCCGAAAACAAGGTGCGCATCGTCAAGGCGTTCCGCGCGCAGGGCAAGGTCGTTGCCATGACGGGCGACGGCGTGAACGACGCGCCCTCCATCAAGGAGGCGGACATCGGCATCGGCATGGGTATCACGGGCACGCAGGTGAGCAAGGAAGCCGCGGACATGGTGCTTGCGGACGACAACTTCGCCACCATCGTGGGCGCGGTGGAAGAGGGCAGAAAGATCTTCTCCAACATCACCAAGGCCATTCAGTTCCTGCTCTCTGCAAACATTGCAGAGGTGCTGTGCCTGTTCATCGTCTCCGTCTTCCTCGATCTGAAGTTCCTCACCGCCGTCATGATCTTGTGGGTGAACCTCGTCACCGACTCCTTCCCCGCCCTCTCGCTGGGCACGGAGGCGGCGGAGCGCGACGTCATGCTGCAACCGCCGAGAAAGAGCAAGGGTTCGCTCTTCCGCGGCAAGATGGGGCTGGATATCCTCATCCAGGGTATCATGCAGACGGGGCTGGTGCTTGCCTCCTTCCTCATCGGGCACTATGTGCTGGACGTCGAGCATGAGAACGTGGCGATGACGATGGCGTTCGTCAGCCTCTGCCTCATCCAGCTCTTCCACTCGTACAACCTGCGCTCGCAGCGCAACAGCATCTTCAACAGGAAGCTGTTCTCCAACAAGTATCTCAACCTCTCGGCGCTGCTGGGCATTGTGCTCACCGTCGTGGTGGTGCTCGTGCCCTTCTGCAACACCATCTTCGAAACGGCTTGGCTCACCTGGCAGGAATGGCTGGTCGCCATCGGCGTCGCCCTCGCCATCATCCCGCTCGTGGAGCTCCAAAAGCTCATCGAGCGCCTCATCGCAAAGCGCAAGAAGAACTGATCGTAACGCAAAAAAACCGCCCACGGGCGGTTTTTTTCATGCCTGCAATGTGCAGAAGGGGAGCTCATGCGAGCAGCTCCTTCCAGCGCCCTTCAAATTCCTCCTCGCTCTTGAGCAGTTCCTCGGCAAGGGCGCGCACCTCCTCGTCCGCACCCTCCTCGCTCATCTCCGCGAGCGAGCTCTTGAGCGCGGTGATGCCCATCACCGTGCCCTGCACCATCATCTCGGCAAGGTGCGCGCGGGAATTGTCCTTGAGCGTGTTCATCTTGATGCTCGACCACATCATCGCCTTCTTGATGGGGCCGGGGTTTTTCAGCTCAACGCCCCTGTCCTTTGCAAGGAGCGCCGCCCTGCCGCCCAGCTTCTCATACTCCTCGTGCTGGTGCAAGAGCTCCTCGCGCACGCCATCGTCCTCCACCTCGGGCAAAATGTCGGAGATGGATTGCAGCGCGAGCGCGCAGTTGCGGTGCACTTCGGCGAGCACCTCCTCACTCTTCTTGATCATAAAAACCTCCTTATCCGCACTTGATTTCCGCTATTAGTTTGGGAAAAATGCGTTTTCCTATGCAAAAAGCGCTTGACTTTTTCAGTGGGGTGTGTTAAATTTATTTCCGAGCCGCTGAGGACGGGCTTTTTAAGCATCTCCTTTTGGAGATCGCCTACGCAACTCGCGAGACTGGAAAGAGGAGGTAAAAGCGAATGTACGCAATCATCGAAAACGGCGGAAAGCAGTATAAGGTTTCCGAGGGTGACGTTCTCAAGGTGGAGAAGCTCGCTGCAGAAGTGGGCGCAGAGGTCTCCTTTGGCGTCGTCATGATCTCGGACGATACGGGCGTGAAAGTCGGCAAGGATGTTGAAAACGCGAAGGTGACGGCTACCGTTCAGGCGCAGGACAAGTACAAGAAGATCATCGTCTTCAAGTACAAGGCGAAGAAGAACGAGCGCAAGAAGCAAGGTCACCGTCAGCCGTTCACCGCGGTGAAGATCGAGAAGATCTCCCTTTGACCGCACGGGGCGTTTCGCCCGAACCTATTCTATTAAGGAGGCAAATTCCATGTTTTTTATCGGATTATTCGCTCATAAAAAGGGTACCGGTTCCTCCCACAACGGCAGAGACAGCGAAGCAAAACGCCTTGGCGTGAAGCGTCAGGACGGTCAGGCTGTGCTCGCGGGCAGCATCATCGTGCGCCAGAGAGGCACCAAGATCCACCCCGGCAACAACGTCGGCATCGGCGGGGACGATACGCTCTTCGCTCTCAAGGACGGCGTCGTCAAGTTCGAGCGCAAGGGTAAAGACCGCAAGCAAGTGAGCGTCTATTAAAAAACATCCGCCGCAGCAATGCGGCGGTTTTTTGTTTGTGCCGCGCCGCCCGCGCGGGAGAGGGGAATTTCCTTGAAACGCTTGACAGCCTCTTGCGGCGGGTGTAAAATATAATATATTGTGCGGCTTGGTGCGTTGCCGCAGGAAAACTGTCATACGGAGAGGAGAATATGGATCTTTTCGAAAAAACCACAAAGAAACTCAACTTTGATATTGCGCGCGAGGCGGGCGTCTATCCCTACTTCCACGCGCTCAGTTCCGGGCAGGATACGCAGGTCATCATGGAAGGGCGGGACACCGTGATGATCGGCTCCAACAACTATCTGGGGCTCACCTCCCATCCCCGCGTCATCGCGGCGGGCGTGGAGGCGCTCAAAAAGTACGGCAGCGGGTGCAGCGGTTCCCGCTTCCTCAACGGCACGCTGGACATTCACATCAAGCTCGAAGAGGAGCTTGCGGAGTTCTTACATAAGGAAGCGGTGATGACCTTCTCCACGGGCTTCCAAAGCAATCTGGGCATCATCTCGGGCATCTGCGGCATGGGCGACGTCGTGCTGTGCGACAAGGAAAACCACGCCAGCATCTACGACGGCATCAAGCTCAGCTACGCCAAGATGGTGCGCTACAAGCACAGCGATATGCAGGACCTTGAGGAGCGCCTGCAGGCGGTGCCCCAATCGAGCGGCATCCTCATCGTCACGGACGGCGTGTTCTCCATGAGCGGGGAGATCTGCAAACTTCCCGAGATCGTGGCGCTCGCCAAGAAGTACGGCGCCCGCGTGATGGTGGACGACGCGCACGGGCTGGGCGTTCTGGGCGAACACGGCAGGGGCACGGCGGAGCACTTCGGGCTGGAGGACGAGGTGGATATCATCATGGGCACCTTCTCCAAGTCCCTCGCCTCGCTGGGCGGCTACATGGCTGCCTCCCGCCGCGTCATCGACTACGTCAAGCACGTCTCCCGTCCCTATATCTTCTCCGCCAGCATCACGCCCGCGTCCGTCGCGTGCGCGCGCGAATCGCTCGCCGTCCTGCGCGAGGAACCCCAGCGCGTCAAGGCGCTTGCGGACGCAGCCGACTACATGAGAAAGGGCTTGAAGGCGCGCGGCGTCTCCATCATCGAGAGCACCACGCCCATCGTGCCCATCTACGTGTACGAGGACGAGAAGGCGTTTGTCGCCTGCAAACTGCTGTTGGAGCGCGGGGTGTACGTCAACCCCGTCGTCTCGCCCGCAACGCCCGTGGGGTATGCGCTGCTCAGAACGTCGTACACGGCAACGCACACGCACGAACAGCTCGACCGCGCCATGGACGCGATCAAAGAGGTGCTCGACATCCTCGAAGTCAAGTAAACAAATTCCCCGCCCTGCGGCGGGGATTTTTTATGCGGCATCCGTCAGGATGCCGTTTTTTTGTGTGCGGGAAAGTTGTCTGCCGTCGTTTTTCGCACCCGTTCCCGTAAAACGGGGCGCGCCCGCCTGCAAGCCGCCTTCCGCCCGCCCCGCCCTTCCCCGAAAAAAGTTAAAAAATTTTAAGCGATAGTTAAAAAATTTTAAGTATTTACCCCCGATTTCGTTGACCTGCGCGGCGGAAAAGGGTATAATGCAGAGGCGCGTTGGAGGAGGAGAATATGATCTCGGAGAATTTTGAACGGATATACAGGGCGTTTCGCATTGAGATATACCGCCACATCTTCGCCATTTTGGGGCAGCGGGACAGCTCGCTCTCGGCGGCGGACTTCTTTGCGGTGGAGACCATCTATCTCATGGGTGCGCCCACCATCACGGAGTTTGCAAAGACCTTGCACATCTCCGCGCCCAACGCCAGCTATCGGGTGAAGTCGCTGGTGGAGAAGGGGTATATCGAAAAGTGCGAGACGGAGAAGAAGAGCGTCTTTCGCCTGCGCGTGACGGAGAAATTCCGCCGCTACTATCACGAGGATATGGGATACGGAAATTTTGTGTTTGAACGTCTGCTCTCCAAGTTCAGCGAAGAGGAGCTGGAGCTGGTGGACGCCATCTTTGAAAAATTTATACGCGAACTCAACGCGGAAGGAGAAGAACAATGTTGAGGATCATCACCGATTCCTCTGCGGAATTCGACGAGAACGAGGCAGAGGCGCTTGGCATCCGTATCGTGCCGCTCACCGTCATCTTTGGCAGCGAGGCATACCGCGAGGGCGTCGATCTCAAAAAGGACGTCTTCTATCAAAGGCTCATCGCAGGGGAGATGCCGCACACCTCCCTGCCCTCCACCGAGGAATTTCAGGCGGCGTTTGCAGAGAGTACCGAGCCCACCATCGTCATCCTCATCGCCTCCGAGCTCTCGGGCACCGTCAATTCCGCTCGCCTCGCCGTGCAGGAAGGGGGCTTTTCCAACGTGCTCGTGTACGATTCCCGCTGCACCACCTGTATGCTGCGCCTGCTCGTGGAGGAGGCGTGCCGCCACCGCGAAAAGAGCCCGCAGGAGGTCGCCGCCATTCTCGACGAACTGCGCCCCCGCCTGCGCCTGCTTGCCTATCTCGACACCCTCGAGTACCTCTACAAGGGGGGCAGGATCAAAAAGAGCGTCGCCATCGTGGGGGAAGTGTTGGGCATCAAGCCCCTCGTCACCATTGCAGAGAGCGGCGCCGTCGTCATGGCGGGCAAGGCGCACGGGCGCAAGAAGGCGCTCAAGGTGCTCGTGGATACCCTCAACGCAGCGAAAGTCGATCCCGACTACCCCGTGTACTACTTGCAGACGAATGCAGAAGAATACGCGCGCTCCGTCATGGCGCAGACGGGGCGGGAGGACGCCGCGCTCTGCCGCATCAACTGCGCCGTGGGCGCGCACATCGGCCCGGACGCCGCGGGCTTCGTGTACGTGGAAAAGAAGTAAACACAGGAAGGCAAACGGCCGCTCCCCTCGGGGCGGCCTTCTGTTTTGTCAAATTTTTTTTGCATGGGTTTGTCTTTTTCCCCAAACTGTGGTATAATCCCTGTATGATACCAAGCGATCCCATCATGCTCATGAGCTATCTCAACACCAAACTGCGCGACGAATACGACAGCCTGGAAGAGCTGTGCGCCGCGCTGGACGTGGAGCGGGAGGACATCGAGCAAACATTGGCGGCGGCGGGCTTTTGCTACGACGCCGCGCGCAACAAGTTCTGTTGAATTGTGGAAAAGTTATCCACATCTCCACAGCGGAATTGTGGATAACGGGGAGGAGGAATGTCTCAGGCAGATTGGATGAGGCTGTTTTCCACCTTTGACGAGGTGGAGTGGGGGGATTTCACCCCCGATGAATTGCAGGAAATGATGCAGGAGGCGCAGGAGCAGGGGCTCTCGCCCGAGGAGTGGAAGCGCCGTTACTTTGAGTTTTACGACGACATCAAGGACAAATCCTTGAAAAAGCAGGATTGG
The DNA here is from genome assembly GCA_944363255.1 of uncultured Clostridia bacterium. Lineage (GTDB taxonomy): Bacteria > Bacillota > Clostridia > Christensenellales > Borkfalkiaceae > Gallimonas. Next base: position 14,375 of record CALVTZ010000007.1, on the reverse strand, counting down.
TGATGAAGAACTACCGCTATCTCATCTTTGACGCAGACCACACCGTCATCGACTTCGACGCAGACGAGCGCCGCGCCTTTCGCGCGGCGTTTTCCGCTGCGGGCGTGGCGGCAGAGGAGGCGGTCATCGAAGATCTCTGGGCGTTCTCCGCGCGCAATTGGGAGGCGCTGGGGCTGAACAACGTGCATCTGCCCGCCGTGCAGCAGGGCTATCACGCCATGTACCGCGATCACGTGCGCGCCATCTTCGACTATATCGAGGCGCGCTACGGGCTGAACGGGCGCAGGCAGGCGGCGGAGGCGGCGTTTTCGGAGGCGCTCACCCTGCCCGCCCACACCTTTGCGGGGGTGGGGGAGGTGCTCTCCCGCCTCAAGGCGCACTACCGCCTGTGCGTTGCCACCAACGGGCTCATCGAGATGCAACCGGGGCGGCTCTCCTCGCTCGCGGGCAACTTCTTCCGCGTGTTCATCTCGGAGGAAGTGGGGGCGATCAAGCCCACGGGGGCGTTCTTCTCGTATATGCTGCGCGCGCTGGACGCGCGGGCGGAGGAGTGCCTCATGATCGGCGATTCCCTCTCCAGCGACGTGAAGGGGGCGAACGCGGCGGGCATGGACTGCGTGTGGCTCAACCGCAGCGGGCGCGCGCTGCCCGAGGGGTATTTTGCGACGGCGGTCATCTCCTCGCTGGACGAACTTCCCGCGCTGCTCGGCGTGCAGGAGGAGCGGGAAAATCAGGCATAACGGCGCGAAAAAGGCGCAAAAAAAGCGCGTTCCCATCGGTCTGGGGAACGCGTTTTTGTAATACGTATTTACGCCTGCGGTGCGGGCGGGGCGCTCTCGGTGGGGGGAGCGACTTTCTTTTTGCCGTCCAGGAAGGCGGCGACGCCCTTCTTGCGCATGCCTGCGATAAACAGGTAGAGGGGGGTGCCCAGCGCGTAGATCCACACCGACTGCGTGAGCACGAAGGAGCCGAAGGTCGTCCAATAGGCGGCCATCGTCATCTCCTCGGGTGCGCTGCACAAAAAGACGATGACGGCGGGAATGACGAAGGCGTTGAAGAGCACGGGGAAGATGCCGCCCAGCCCGATCTTGAGTGCGTCGCCCCCTCTTCCCGTGAACTTGCGCAGGGCGCGCCCCACAAAGAAGGTGCACAGCGCCGCCGCAAGGGTGACGAGCGGCCCGATGGTGAGGTCGTACACCGCAAAGGGGGAGGCGATGTTGGCGAGCAGGCAGCCCACGTACAGCGCGGGGATGGCTTCGGCATAGAAGAGGGGCAGAATGGTGAGCGCCTCCGCAGGGCGAAGCTGAAAGGGGCCGAACGCGAAGGGCGCCAGCGCGTAGGTGAGTGCAACGTACAGCGCGGCGATGATCCCCGCACGGCAGATGCGCTTGGTGGTAAAAATACTTTTGAGCATGAAAAAACCTCGGTTTTTTTATTCGGAAGTGTTGACCGAAAACCTTCCGTGCGTATGATATTACTACATTTCCCGCCCGCCGTCAAGCGTTTTTCGCCCCTTCAGCGCACGTAGCGCGTGGGGCGGAAGGCGAGGAAGTAAAAGAGCAGCCAGCCCGCCGCGATGCCCGCAAGGGAGAGCAGCGCGCGGCAGGCATAGGGGTTGTAAGCGGTGATAAGGGCGAGCACGTTCACGCCGAAGAGGGCGTAGAGGGTGGCAAATACGCCAAAGAGGACGACGAGGGCGAGGGCAAGATGGGTGGTGAGCTTCATACAAGCAAGTTTGCGCAGCGCGCAAAAAAATACCCGCCGCGGGGCGGGGGCGTTACAGGATATTTTCCAGCACGAGCTTGTCGAAGTCGATCTGCTCGGTAAAATCCGCCGCGCGAAAGACGACGTGGTTGAACTTGGCGTAGTTGAAGATGTGCGGCTTCAGGAGGACGGGGGTGGGCACGTCCAGCTCGCCGCACAGCTCGGCGAGGTAGTTGAAAAAATTGGAGTAGGTGAACTTCTCCTCCCGCTCGAGCACCGCCTGCGCCGCGATGCGGTCATTCCGATACACTTTTGCCCAAATACGAAACATACCCCCATTATAGCGAATTTTCAGGAAAATTGCAAATACGTTTGACTTGTTCTTATAATTCCGATAAAATAAATAGAAAAAACAGGAGGTCGGGATATGGAAAAACTTGAAAGGGCCGTACTTGCCGTTCTCAGCGAGGATTGCAGATATTCGGCAGAGAAGGTCGCCGTCATGCTGGGCGAGCAAGAGGAGGCGGTGAAGGCAGCCATTCGCGCCCTTGAAAAGCGGGGCGTCATCGTAAAGTATGCCGCCATCTCCGACCTTGCGGAGGAAGAGGATGAGTGCGTGGAGGCACTCATCGAGGTGAAGGTCACCCCGCAGAGCGGCTCGGGCTTCGACGGCATCGCAGAGGACATCGCCCAGCACGACGAGGTCAAGAGCTTGTACCTCATGAGCGGGGCGTACGACTTCGCCGTCATCGTCGAAAGCGGCTCCATCAAATCCGTCTCGCGCTTTATCTCCGAGCGCATCTCCACGTTCGATTGCGTCATCTCCACGGCAACGCACTTCATTCTCAAAAAGTACAAGATCGAAGGCGCGCTCACCCGCCGTGACGACGCGGAGCGCAGGCTCCCCGTACAGGCATGAGGGACTTTTTATCCAAGCACGCGCGCGAGCTGAAGCCGAGCGGCATCCGCAAGTACTTCGACATCGTCGAGACGCTGGAGGGGGCGATCTCCCTCGGCGTGGGCGAGCCGGACTTCGTCACTCCTTGGGAGATCAGGAGTGCGGGCATCCGTTCGCTGCAAAAGGGGTACACCCAATACACGGGCAACCGCGGGCTGCCGCAGCTGCGCGCCCTCATCGAAGAATATCTCAAAGTGCGCTTTGACGTCGAATATCCCGCCGATCAGATCATCGTCACGGTGGGCGCGAGCGAGGGCATCGACCTCGCGCTGCGCGCCCTGTGTGAGGCGGGGGACGAGATCTTGCTTCCCGATCCCGCCTACGTCTCCTATGCGCCCATCGTGCAGCTCACGGGCGGCGTGCCCGTCTCCGTGCTGTGCAGCGCGGAAAACGGCTTCATCATGACGCCCGAGGCGCTCGAAAAGGCGATCACGCCAAGGACGAAGGCGCTCATCCTCGCCTATCCCAACAACCCCACGGGCGGCGTCATGACGCGCGAACAGCTGGAGGCGATCGTGCCCGTCATCCAAAGGCACGACCTCGCCGTCATCTCGGACGAGATCTATGCAGAGCTCACCTACGGCGGGAGGCACGTCTCCATCGCCGCCCTGCCGGGAATGAAGGAGCGCACCATTCTGCTCTCGGGCTTTTCCAAGGCGTTCGCCATGACGGGCTGGCGCGTGGGCTTTGCGTGCGCGCCCAAGGAGCTGGACGCAGCCATGCTCAAGATCCACCAATACACGGCGCTGTGCGCCCCGCGCATCTCCCAGCACGCGGCGGTCGCCGCCCTGCAAAACGGGCTGGCGGACGGGTTTTCCTCCGTCGAAAAGATGCGGCTGGAGTACGACAAGCGGCGGCGCTTCCTCGTGGACGCCTTCAACAAGCTGGGACTCAGCTGTTTTGAACCGCGCGGCGCCTTCTACATCTTCCCCTCCGTGCAGGCAACGGGCATGACGGGGGAGGAGTTTGCAAGCGCGCTGCTCATGCAGGAGCGGGTGGCGCTCGTCCCCGGCAGCGCGTTCGGCAACTGCGGGGAATATCACGTGCGCTGTTCGTACGCCACGGGCATGGCGCAGCTCACCGAGGCGGTGGAGCGCATCGCCCGCTTTGTAGGAAAGGGCGTGAAAAATGCGCCGCGCGCGGAAAAGTGATTGACAATGCGCGCAAAAAGCAGTATAATAGGGCAATGAAAGATACCGTGATTTCCTCTTTGGGGAAATCACGGTCGTCTTTATGCAAGCGCGCGGGCGCGCGCAAAAAGCGATGAGGTGTAATATGGCAGATAAGTTCTACATGACGCAGGAGGGGTTTGAGGCTGCAAAGAAGCAGCTTGTATATCTCACCACGGTGAAGCGTGCGGAGATCGTCGAGCGCATTCAGGAGGCGCGCAGTCACGGCGACCTCTCGGAGAACGCGGAGTACGACGCGGCGCGCAACGAGCAGGCGGCGAACGAGGGGGAGATCCTGGAGCTTGAGTACAAGATCAAGAACGCAGAGATCATCGAAGAGAGCGACGACAACTCCACCGTTCACATCGGCTCGGAAGTGACGGTGTTCGACGAAGAGCTCGAGGAGGAGACGACGTACACCATCATGGGCGTGACGGAGGCGGACGCGATGAACAACGTCATCTCCAACGAATCCCCCGTGGGCGCGGCGCTCCTGCGCCACAAGAAGAACGAGATCGTCACGGTCAAGGCACCGGACGGCGATTATCGGCTGAAAATTTTGAAGATCAACTGAGGATACCATGGAAGAGCGTGAGATCACGGAGGAGCAGCTTGCAGAGCAGGCGCGCATCCGCCGCGAAAAATTAAAGAAGCTGCAGGGCGAGGGGCAGGATCCCTACGCCATCACCAAGTTCCCCGTAAATGCGGGCTCCGCCTGCATCAAGGGCGCGTACGAGGAGTACGAGGGCAAGGAGGTATGCGTCGCGGGCAGACTCATGTCCCGCCGCATCATGGGCAAGGCGTCCTTCTCGCACATCTCCGACCGCGACGGGAACCTGCAGATCTATATCACCCGTCAGGACGTGGGGGAGGAGAAGTACACGTCGTACAAGAAGGACTTCGACATCGGCGACATCGTGGGCGTCACGGGCACCGTGTTCAAGACGCAGACGGGGGAGATCTCCGTGCACGCAACGGGGCTCACCCTGCTCACGAAATCCCTGCTGCCCCTGCCCGAAAAGTACAACGGCTTGCAGAACGTGGATATGAAGTACAGGCTGCGCCACGTCGACCTCATGGTCAACGAGGAGGTGCGCACCACCTTCTTCCGCCGCGCCAAGATCATCAGAAGCATTCGCGACTATCTCGATTCGCACGGCTTTATGGAGGCGGATACCCCCATCCTTCTGCCCATCGAGATCGGGGCGGACGCCCGTCCCTTCAAGACGCACCACAACGCGCTCGACATCGATATGTTCCTGCGCATCGAGACGGAGCTGTACTTAAAGCGGCTCATCGTGGGCGGCTTTGAGAAGGTGTACGAGATGGGGCGCATCTTCCGCAACGAGGGCATGGACTCCTCGCACAACCCCGAATTCACCACGGTGGAGCTGTACATGGCGTATGCCGACTACTACGACACCATGGACTTTGTCGAAGCGCTCTACCGCCACGTGGCGCAGCAGGCGTGCGGCACCCTTCAGATCGAATACCAGGGCAACACCATCGACCTTTCCAAGTGGGAACGCCTCACCATGGTCGAGGCGGTGAAAAAGTATTCGGGCGTGGACTTTGCCGCCATCTCCTCGGACGAGGAGGCGCAGGAAAGGGCGAAGGAGCACGGCATCGAACTCGAGGCGGGCAAAAAGACGAAGGGGCACATCCTTGCGGAGTTCTTCGACGCCTACGTCGAGGACAAGCTCGTCCAGCCCACCTTCATCTACGACTATCCCGTGGAGATCAGCCCGCTTGCAAAGCGCAAGCCCGAAGATCCCACGATGACCGAGCGGTTTGAGTACTTCATCTGCGGCATGGAGATGGGCAACGCCTTCTCCGAGCTCAACGATCCCATCGATCAGCGCGAGCGCATGGTCAAGCAGGCGGAAAAGAAGCGTGCACAGGGCGCGAACGCGCAGGTGGACGAGGACTTTCTCAATGCGCTCGAATACGGTATGCCCCCCACGGGCGGGCTGGGATTTGGCGTCGATCGCCTCGTCATGTTGCTCACGGACAGCGCGAGCATCCGCGACGTACTCCTCTTCCCCACCATGAAACCCAAGAAATGATCGCGCGCGCCCTCTTGGGGCGCGCCATTGCGATAAGGAGCACGTTTTGGACGCAAGGATCACCAAACAACGACTTTCGAATATGCTCTCCTACGACTGGATCAAGATCACGCTCTCCGTGGTCGCGGCGGTCGTAGCCCTCGTCGTGTTCTTCACCATGGTCACGACGCGCCCCTCGGATGCGCAGTCCTTTGAGGTGTACCTCTACTACGGCATTTCGGGCGGGCAGGACTTCGGAGACCTTCCCACAGACCTCAAAGACGAACACGTATTCTCATACGAGGTACTTGAAACGCCCACGGAGACCTTTTCGGAGGGCGATTCGTACAGCTCTGCCGTGTTTACGGCGCGCCGCTCCACCCTGCAGGGCGAGGTCATGTTCGTAAACGACGTCAAGAAGGAGGCGGAGAAGGAAGAGGAGCGCCTCTCCCGCTTGGACGAGCTCAACCGCATGGGCATCGTGCTCGACCGCGATTCGGGCAAGATGGTGCAGGGGCTGTTGCACGATCCGCAGGCGTTCCTTGAACAGGACGTCCCCGCCTATCTTAAGCGCTTCTTCGGCGAGGACTTTGAAACGGGCACGCTCAACGAGGCGGAGGTCGAAGCCTGCTTCACGGCGCGCAACAGCGGGGACAACCGCTTCCGCTCCGCGTCCAAGCGGGCGGCGGGCATCGAGAGCGAGAAGGCGCGCATCAACAAGCTGCGCACGGACTATCTCAACGTGCGGGCGGCGTTCGAGGCGGGCAAGCTCAGCTACACGCGCTCCGTCGTCACCCTCGACGGGCAGACGTACGACTTCTGCGTGGGCGTCAACGTGGGCAAGCTCAACACCATCGGCAATCTCTGCTACTACACCGTGGGCGAGGACAAGACCAAGCTCACGCAGGCGCTCAACGTCGTGCTCTTCAACAACGGGGAGAAGAACGGCTTTTCCGATCTCAAATTCGAGACGGTTTCCTTCCTCTCCTATCTCGTGCGCCACTACGGTGTGTAAGCGATGAAGCTGCACATTCGCGCCATGCTCAAGGGGCAGAGGGGGAGGCATCTCTCCTTCCACACGCCCGGGCACAAGCGGCGGGGGGAGGACATCACCGAGCTGTCCTATTCGGACAACCTGCTCTCTCCCACGGGCTGCATCGCCCGCGCGCAGCAGGACGCGGCGCACATTCTGGGCGCGGCACGCTCCTTCTTCCTCACGGACGGCTCCACTTCGGGCGTCTTTGCCATGCTCTACGCGCTCAAGGCGCGGGGGGCAAGGCGGCTCGTCGCCTCGCCCTTCTCCCATCGCAGCGTGAAAAACGCGTGCATGGTGTTGGGGTTGGAGTTCGTACCCCTCAAGGGGGAGCGTGCGGAAGGCATTCCCCTGCAGCCCACGCTCAAAGAGCTGGCGGCGCGCATCGGGGAGGGGGACGCACTGCTCTTGACCTCGCCCGACTATTACGGCAACTTCCCGCCCCTCAAGGGGGCGCGCGCCCTGTGCGACGGGGCGCATATCCCGCTCGTCATCGACGGCGCGCACGGCGCGCACCTGCACTTTTCCGCGGAGTACGCGGGCAGGTTTGCGGATATGTGGGTGGACGGCGTGCACAAATCTCTGCCCGCCCGCACGCAGGGGGCAGTCGTCTCCGCCCGCGCGGAGTACGCGGAGGCGCTCGAAGAGGGGGTAAGCCTCTTTCGCACCACTTCGCCCTCCTATCCCATTCTCGCAAGCGTGGAATACGCGGTGAAGTACCCGCGCAATCTGAAGACAGAGCTGCTCGCCCAGGCGCTCAAGCGGGAGGTGGGCGCGCTTGCAAACGCGGATTGGAGCAAGCTCGTCCTGCCCTTTGGCGACGAGGCGGACGCGGCGCAGCGGGCGCTGGAGGCGCGGGGCATCTACCCCGAGTTCAACGACGGAAACTATCTCATGTTCTATCTCTCCCCCTGCACCAAGGCGGGGGAGCTGAAGGCGCTCGCGCGGGCGATCAAAAAGCTGCCGCGCGGCAAACTGCACTTTGCAGCCGGTGCGCGCGAAGAGGGCGGGGAGGCGACCGAGCTCGTTCCGCTCTCCGCGTGTGAAGGCAGGCTGTGCGCGAAGGAGTGCGGGGTGTTCCCGCCCTGTCTGCCCCTTGTCGAGCGCGGCGAACGCGTGAGCGCTGCGGCGCAGCGCACGCTGCTGTCTGCACGCAGCACGTTCGGGCTGGAAGAGGGCAAGATGCGCGTCTTTTTGGAGGAGCCATGAAGCAGCTTTTGCACGCGACAACGGCATACAGGGCGTATTCGTCGGGCGAGCCCGGCGCGGCTGCGCTCGTGCTCTTTCAGGATGAACCGCTGCTGCGCCCCCTGCTCAAGGAGTGCGCCAAGGCGTTCTTCGGCGGGGAGGAGCGCATCTGCCGCCTCATCGAGGAGGAGAGCTTTTCCGACTGCATCTTCCTGCCCGCGGCGGGGGGGAAGCTCACCGTGGACGACGCGGCGCGCATCATCGACGAGAGCATTTTGCGCCCCGTGGAGGGGACGAAGAAGCTGTTCGTTCTGGACGGCTTTCACAGGGCGAGCGTGCTCGTGCAAAATAAACTGCTCAAAGTGCTGGAAGAGCCGCCCGAGGGCGTGCACTTCCTGCTGGGCGCCACGGCAGAACACGCCGTGCTGCCCACCGTGCTCTCGCGCGTGCAAAAGCTCGCCGTGCCCCCCTTTTCGGAGGAGGAGATCTATGCGGCGCTCACCCGCGCGTATGCGGGCAGCGCGGGGCTGAAGGAGGCGGCTGCGGGCAGCGGAGGGGTGTATTCCGCCGCAGAGCGCCTCGTCAAGGGCGGGGGAGAGGAGTTCCGTCTCGCGCGGCAGCTGCTCGCCCTCGAAGACAGTGAAAAATTGTGCCGCGCGCTGGGCGAGCGCAGCGACAAGGAGAGTTTCCTCGCCGCCCTGCGCCTCACGCTGCACGATATCTTGCTCGTACAGGCGGGCAGGGGGGAGCGGGCTGCGTTGCCCGCCACGGAGCTCACCTCGCTCGCGCGCCGCTATCCCACGGGCGTGCTGCTCGCGGCGCAGCGCTTTTTGCGCGATGCCGAACGGGAGGTGCGCTTCAACGCCAATCTGGGGCAGTGCGCCTACGCGTTCACCCTCAAGCTGAAAAAGGAGCTGGAAACATGGCAAAAGTTGTCGTAGTCAAATTCAAAGGGAGCTGCAAACCCTACTATTTCAGCGCGGGAAATCTCGCGCTTACGCGCGGCATGGGCGTCGTCGTGGAGACGGCGCGCGGCATCGAATACGGCACCGTCGTCGATCCCGAGCGCGAGGTGGAGGAGGGGGCGATCGTCTCCCCGCTCAAGCCCGTGGTGCGCATTGCAACGGAGAAGGACGTTGCCGCCGTGGAGCGCGCAGAGGCGCGCCGTGCAGACGCCATGCGCATCTGCCGCGAGAAGATCGCCGCGCGCGGGCTGGAGATGAAGCTCATCTCCTGCGAGTTCACCTTCGACGGGAGCAAGGTCATCTTCTACTTCTCCTCGGAGGGAAGGGTGGACTTCCGCGACCTCGTAAAAGACCTCGCCTCCGCCTTCCACCTGCGCATCGAATTGAGGCAGGTGGGCGTGCGCGACGAGACGCGCCTGCTCGGTGGCATCGCGCCCTGCGGCAGGGAGTGCTGCTGCGCGGGCTGTATGCCGGAGTTCAAGAAGGTGAGCATCAAGATGGCGAAAAACCAGGGGCTCTCCCTCAATCCCGGCAAGATCAGCGGGCTGTGCGGCAGGCTCATGTGCTGCCTCTCCTATGAGAACGAGTACTACGCCGCCGCCTTCAAGAAGATGCCCAAGAACGGTTCGCCCGTCACCACGCCGGAGGGCAAGGGCACCGTCGTCTCCTCGAATATGCTGAAAATGGAGGTGCGCGTGCGCGTGGAAAAGGACGGCACCACCGTGTACCGCGACTTCCCGCTCGACAGCCTCACCTTCAAAAAGAACAAGCAGGAGGAGCGCGAAGAACGGGAGGAGAAGGAGGAATAATTTTTCTCCCAAAAAAAAGCGAAAATACCTTTACGAACGGGAAAAATTGTGCTATAATTCAAACAGAATCTATTTGCGGAGGTTGAATGATGGCTCACAAGATCTCGGATGCCTGCATCTCCTGCGGAGCTTGCGCAGATACCTGCCCCGTCGGCGCGATCGCGCCCGGTGATACGAAGTACGTTGTCGATCCCGACGCTTGCATCGACTGCGGTGCCTGCGAAGACGGATGCCCCGTTGGTGCGATCACGGCAGAATAAGAAGGCAAACAAAAAGAGCGCGGGCTCCCCGCGCTCTTTTGTTCGTTTTGGAAAAATAAGGGCGCGCGCATGGAAGTTGTCGAATCCCTGCTCATCGGGGACTACCGCATTTTACAGGATACGAGCTATTACCGCTTCACTTCGGACGCGGTGCTTCTCGCGCGCTTTCTCACCGCAAAAAAGGGGGAGCGTGTGGCGGACTTCTGCGCGGGCAGCGGCATCGTCGGGCTGCACTTCTTTGCGGAAAATCGCGGCGTGGAGCACGTCACCCTCTTCGAGATGCAGCAAGAGCTTGCCGCGCTCTCGCAAAAGACGGTGGCGCTCAACGGGCTGGAGGAGCGCTTCACGGTGGAAAATATGCGCTTGCAGGACATTCCGCCGCAGTACACGGAGGCGTTCTCGCTCATTCTTGCCAACCCGCCCTATGAGCGGGGCGGCTTTTCCGTGCGCGACGAAAAGAAGGCGCTCTGCCGCAGGGAGCTCTCCCTCTCGCTGGAGGAGCTGTGCGCGGCGGCGCGGCGCTGCCTCAAATTCGGCGGGCGGTTCGCGCTCGTGCATCGGGCAGACCGCCTTGCGGAGGTGTTGTACACGCTGCATGAGCACGCCCTCGAGCCCAAGCGCGTGCAGCTGATTGCGGGCAAGGCGGGGGACAAGCCCTACGCCGTGCTCGTGAGCGCGGTGAAGGGGGGCAAGGCGGGCGTGGAAGTGCTGCCCGTGCATGTGAACGGAGGGGAGGGAGTATGATCTATTTCGTGGCAACGCCCGTGGGCAATCTCAAGGACATCACCCTGCGCGCATTGGAGACGCTGCGCGCCGCGGACGTCATCTTCTGCGAGGACACCCGCCACACCCTCAAGCTGCTCTCCGCATACGAAATCAAAAAACCGCTGCTCTCCTGCCACAAGTTCAACGAGCGGCAGGCGGCGGAAAAGATCATCGAGGCGTCCCGCGAAGGGAAGGAGGTGTGCATCGTCTCGGACGCGGGCATGCCCGTCATCTCCGATCCGGGCAGCGTCGTGTGCAGAGCGCTGCGCGAGGCGGGGGAGGCATATACCGTACTGCCTGGGGCGTGCGCCTTCGTGTGCGCGCTCGTGCTCTCCGCCCTGCCCGCAGACCGTTTCACCTTCGTGGGCTTTTTGCCCGAGAAGGGCACGGAGCGCAGAAAGCTGCTCGCCCGCTACGCTGCCGCGCAGGAGACGCTCGTCTTTCACTGCGCCCCGCAGGACGTGGACAGGACGGTTGCCGCCCTCTTCGAGGCGTTTGGCGACCGCCCCGCCTGTGCGGTGCGCGAGATCAGCAAGATCCACGAGGAGAGCACGCCCTTTACGCTCCAAGAGGGGCTTTCGGGCGAAAAGCGGGGGGAATATGTGCTGCTCGTGGGCGGCGCGCAGGAGGAGGAGAACGCGCTGTGCGCCCTCTCCGTGCGCGAACACGTGCTCGCGTATATGCAGCAGGGGCTGGATAAGAAGGCGGCGCTCAAGCGCGCCGCAGAGGATCGCGGCGTTTCCAAGAGCGCGCTGTACAAGGAGACGCTCGACCTTTGAGCGCGCGTTGACGCATTACGAAAGAAAGAGGGCAAGGAGAATCAGGACGCCATGTTGACGGACGCCTTTCCAAAACTCAATCGCTCCCGCTTTGTCGCCGCCCTGCGCGACTTTTATCATTCGGGCAGCTATATCGCGCTGCTCGTCATCCTCATGCTCTTTGCGCAGCTCTTTTCCATGGAGCTGCTCGTCTGGTGGATGTATCTGGCGCTGGGGGCGCTCGCGCTGCTCGTGGACGAGGACACCATCGCCGTTGCGCCCATCTTCTGCTGCGGGTACATGAGCGTGTCGGGCGCGAACAACCCGGGGCGGTACGAGGACACCATCTTCACCCGCCCCGAGTGCGTGTTGCAGCTGGCGATCATCCTCGTCATCGGCGTCATTTTCATCATGGGAAGGCTCCTCTCCAAGCAGCTCACCTCCCCCCGCCGCGATCGCCCCGCCCTGCTCTTCGGCTTTGTCGCGCTGGGCTTTGCCTACCTCCTCGGGGGCGCGTTCACGCCCTACTACGGCACGCGCACCCTGCTCTTCGGCTTTGTGCAGATCGTCTCGCTCGCCCTCATCTACTTCTTCTTCCGCGCCACCGTCAATTGGGATCGGTTGAGCAAGGAATACGGGCTCAAGCTCTTCTTCGCGCTGGGGCTGGGGCTCGTCGTCGAAGTGGTGGGAATGTACTTCCAGCCCTGGGTGGATCTGAAGAACTTTTCGCGCGGAATGCTGTACACGGGCTGGGGCATCTACAACAACGTGGGGGCGGCGCTCGCGCTGTGCATCCCCGCGGCGTTCTACTTTTCCGCCGTGCGCAGGAACGGCTGGGTGTACACCTTCTTTGCAAGCGTCATGCTGCTGGGCGTGTTCCTCTCGCAGAGCCGCGGCTCCATCCTCTTTGGCGTGGCGGTGTACATTCTCTCCGCCATCTTTGCGCTCGTGTGCGCGAAGAAGGGGGAGCGCGTCAAGCAGGGCGTAGTGTACCTCTTCCTGCTGCTTGCGCTCGTCGCCGCCTGCGCCGCCTTCCGCGAGCAGTTCCTCGCCCTCTTCCGCTCCGTCATCGAAGCGGGGCTCGCCTCCTCGGGGCGGGAAAAGATCTATGCGGCGTGCTGGAAGACCTTCCTCTCCCATCCCATCTTCGGCGTGGGGTTCTATGAGACGCCGGGGGCGCTGCTCAACGACGGCGGCATACTCGACCTCGCGCCCTGCCCGCCCGATGTCTTTTTGCCCCCGCGCGCGCACAACACCTTCATGCAGCTCATCGCAAGCGGCGGGGCGGTCGCGCTCCTTGCCTACCTCTTCCACCGCGTGCAGACGCTGCGCCTCTTCTTTTGCAAGCCCACCAAGCAAAAGACCTTTCTGGGGCTGTGCATTCTGGCGCTGCTGCTCACCAGCCTGCTCGACTGCCACTTCTTCAACATCGGGCCGGGATTTTTGTACTCCTTCCTGCTTGTGTTTGCAGAGGGGGGAGAGCTTGGGCGCGATCGCCTTGCCCGTCGCCGCCTCGGTGCATAACAAAATAAGAAAGGGGAAGCCGCGCGGCTTCCCTTTTTTGTTTGGCGCTTCTCGCCGTGGGGCGAAAAAACGCGGAAAAAGTAAACCCCCCAAGGCTCGCGCCTCGGGGGATCTACTATATGATAAGGGGGAAAAATTGTGAGCACATTTGTTGTTTGTGCCTTTATTATACTGCATACTGCGTATAAAAGTAAATAAATTTTTCTTTCTTTTTTGCAAAACTTAAATTCTTAAAATTCCTTTCAAACATTGATTTGTTTTTTCAAATTCGCGCAAAAATTCTGTTTTTTTGCAAAAATCGACGGCGTTTGACGAAAAACGCGCCCGATCAGAGCACGCGGCAGAGCAGGCAGCCCGCGACAACGGAGAGGAAGTTAGAAAAGAGCGCGATGGCAACGGGCTTTGCAAGGCGCTTTTTCTTTGCGCCCGCAAAGTACACGGCGGAGAGAAAGAACACCGTCTCGCTCGCGCCGTACGCAACGCAGGCGCAGCGGGCAATGTAGCTGTCCGCCCCGTGCGTCTTGATGAGCTCGGAGAGCAGCGCGGTGGAGCCGCTTCCCGAAAATGGCTTCATGAGCACGAGTTTTCCAAGCTCGGGCGGCACGCCCAGCGCGCGCAGGAGGGGGGCGAGCGCCTCGGTGAGCGCCGCAGACAGCCCGCTCGCCTCAAACAGTTCGCTCAGCATCAGAACGGCGGCGAGGTAGGGGAAGAGGGAGAGGAGCAGGGGCACCGCCTCCTTCACGCCCGCCGTGAAGCTGTCGTACACCCGCACCCGCCTGATGAGGGCGTACACAAAGAGGGCGAGAAAGAGGAGGGGGAGGATGAGCGCGGTCATCGCTTTTTGCGGCAGGTGAGGGCGACGAGCCCCGCCCCCACGAGGGTGGAGAGGAGGGTCGCAAGCAAGGTGGGCAAAAAGATGTCCGCGGGGGAGGAGGAGCCCGCCGCCGCGCGCAGGGCGATGACGGTGGTGGGCAGGAGCTGCAAGCTGGTGGCGTTGAGCACGAAGAGCATCTGCGCGCCGTATTCGTTCTTTGCGGCAAGGAACTTCTCCACCGCCTTCACGCCAAGCGGCGTGGGCGCGCCGGGCAGCCCCAAAAAGTTGGCGGCGAGGTTGCCCGCGGCACATTCGAGCGCCGCCGCGTCCCGCGTGCGAAAGAGCCGCCTTCCCACGGGGAAGAGGGCGCGGGAGAGCTTGCC
>CALVTZ010000006.1 GCA_944363255.1 uncultured Clostridia bacterium | reverse complement strand
CTTGACGGAAGTGCGGCCCTTTTTCAGAAGGTCGGCCGCCATTTTCCGGGTCATTTCCTTGCGGCGGCTGGTCCAGACGGCGTCATCCGACCTCTACACACTTTCCCTACTCACCACACCTCCCCTCTTTCTCACATTCTAATCACTCGTCCTTGCGCGCCCCGCCCCCTTCCTGCCCCCTTTTCACCGCATTTTCCCCTTTTCGACAAAAAAATATGCCGCAGAACAGCCGTTCCGCGGCATAGTACCCCTGTTTTATGCCAAATCCAATTCCTCCAGCCATGCGGCGACGTCGGCATTCGTTGCGCTTGCGGAAAACCGCCTTCCCTCCCGCCAGGTCGCATCGGGCGCGAGCGGGTGCAAGTTGTCGTCACTCGAACCCACGCCGCTGGAACCCGACGTGCAGAAGGGCACGATCGTCTTGCCCGCAAGGTCATAACTTTCCAAAAACGTATAGATGATCTTGGGCGCTTGCCCATGCCAGATGGGGTAGCCGAGGAAGAGCACGGAGTACCCCTCCATGTCCGCCACGCGGTTTGCAATGGCGGGGCGGGCGGTGGGATCGCGCTGCTCGCGGTCTGCACGGCAGTCGGTGTAGTAGGCGAGATCTTCCTCCGTGTACGGATCCTGCGGCTCGATCTCGTGCAGCACGCCGCCCATCTCCTGCGCAACGCGCCGTGCAACGCCCTCCGTCCTGCCCGTGCACGAGAAGTACACGACGAGCGCTCCGCTCCCTTCACCCCCGACGGGCGTGCCGCTCCCTTCGCCGCCTCCAACGGGCGTATCTGTGCCGCCCGGGAGCTGTTCGCCCGTGCCGCCCTGTTCGGGCGTTTCGCCATCGCCCGTGCCCGAAGGCGCGCCCGCGCCGCACGCCCCAAACAACAGCGTGCACGCGAGCGAGAGCGCCGCAACCAGCCATTTGAACTTCTTCATATCAGCCCTCCTTGGCAAAGGTCACGCGCACGCTCCCCCTGCCCAGCGCCGCCTGTAAGCCCGCGGCGTTCTCGATTTTGCCCAGTGGCGTGTACGAATAGGACGTTGTGAAGTCCTCGTAAAAGAGCACCACGCAGCTTGCGCCGTACAGCATGAGATCGCCGCACGCAATGCCGTTTGGCACCCGCGCCGCCGTGGGCAGCCGCTCGTCCAGATAGGAATACTTTTCGTTGCCGTTGAGCTCGCTCATGTCGAGCGTCATGGGGAGCATTTCATAGAACTGCTCTGCCGCAGCCCCGTGTGCCAGCGTTGCCGTGAAGCGCGCCGCCCCCACCGTAACGGTGATCGTTTTTTGCATCGTCTCCTCCTCGCCCGATAGGTCGGGCTGCTCCTGCGGCGGGGCGGGCAGTTCCACCTCCCCGTCCTCTTCCTGCGGCGGGGCGGGAAGCGTCCCGTCGGGTGAAGCGGGCGCCTGCGCCTGTGGGGGCGTTTGCACCTGACCTTCTCCCCGCCCACATCCCGCCAGCACGAGAACGACACCAAGCAACAGACAAATAAGTTTTATCATCCTCGAACCAAGCCTCCTTGCTCACATTATATCCAAGAAAATGAATATATGTCAAATACTTATATTTCATGCCAATTCATAGTTGACAGCTATGGATATTTCAAGTATAATGAGTGCAGGAGGTGCGCGATGGAATTACGCGAACTGCGCTATTTTCTCGCCGTTGCAAGGGAGGAGAGCATCACCAAGGCAGCGGAGCAACTGTATATCACCCAGCCCTGCCTCTCCAAACAGATGCAGAATCTGGAGCGGGAAGTGGGTTCCCCCCTCTTTTTGCGCGGCAGCAGGAAGATCACGCTGACGGAGACGGGGCTGCTGCTGAAAAAGCGGGCGGAGGACATTCTTGCGCTGTATGAAAAAATGGAGACGGAGCTTGCCGCCCCGCCCGAGGAGATGGCGGGCGAGGTGTTCATCGGCGGGGGCGAGAGCTATGCGGTGAGCACGGTGGCGCGCGCCGCAAAACAGGTGCAGGACAGGTTCCCCGCCGTGAAGTTCAACTTCTTCAGCGGAGACGCCTCCTCGGTAAAGGAGCGGCTGGACAAGGGCATCATCGACTTTGGCGTGGTGCTCGATCTGTACGACCTTGCAGGCTACAACGCCCTGCGCCTGCCGCACGCCGACCGCTGGGGGGTGCTGGTGCGCAGCGACGATCCCCTTTCGGGCAGGGAGTTTGTGACGGCGGACGACCTGCTCTCCCGCCCCGTCATCTCCTCCATGCAGTCGCTTGCAAAGGACAGCCGCCTGCACCGCTGGTTTGAAGGACGGGCGGAGCGGCTGAACGTGGTGGCGCGCTACAACCTGTTGTACAACGCCTCGCTGCTCGTGCGGGCGGGCATGGGGTGCGCGCTGGGGCTGGAACACCTCATCGACACCTCCACGGAGAGCGGGCTGCGCTTTGTGCCCCTCTACCCCGTGTTGGAGACGCACCTCGACGTCATCTGGCGCAAGTACGCCCTCTTCTCCCCGCCCGCGCAGGTCTTTCTCGACACGCTGCGCGGCATGATATAAAAATTTGAAAGGGACAATTTGAAAGCGCGCCCGCGGCAGTCTGCCGCGGGCGCGCCCTTTTCCTTTCTTTGTATGTTGCATTGCGCATGGCTGCACGTTTGCACTCAGAGGCGATCGCCGTAGCGCGCAAGGACGTCTTGGGGAAGTTCGTACCCCGCTTCTTTGGCGCGGCGGTAGCACGCGACTGCCGCCTCGCTGTCCTGCGGCACGCCCTGCCCGTCCTCGTAGCACAGCCCGAGCAGGAAGTGCGCCTCGGCATAGTTCTGCTGCGCGGCGCGCTGCAACCACCTTACGCCCTCCTCCCACGCGCTCTCATCGTCGCCCGAGAGCAGCTGCGCGGCGATGCGGAACTGCGCCACCTCGTTGCCCCCTTCCGCACCCAGGCGGAAGTGCTCCTGCGCGCGCACGTCGTCCCGCTGCGTGCCGATGCCGTTTTCATAGCACAGCCCTAAATTGTAGTGGGAATCGGCGTCCCCCTGCTCGGCGGCGCGCTTCCACCAGACGATCGCCTGCTGCGCGTCCTTTGCAATGCCCGAACCTTGATAGTAGCAGATGCCCAGCCGATACTGCGCGTGCGCGTTGCCCTGCTTCGCCGCCATCAAAAACCACTTTGCCGCCTCCTCGCGCTCGCCCAGCTCGTTGCAGCACATTCCGAGGTTGCACTGCGCCCCGTCGTAGCCCTGATCGGCGGCGAGGCGGTACCACTGCACCGCCTGTTCTATGTCCTGCGGCACCCCCTCGCCCAGCTCGTAGCACATTCCCAGATTGTTCTGCGCCTGCGCATTGCCCTGCTCGGCGGAGCGCCGCCACCACTTTATCGCTTCTTCGCGGTTCTCCTCCACCCCTTCGCCGTGGAAGTAGCACTGTCCCAAACTGTACTGCGCCGAATCGTCGCCCAGCTCGGCGGCGAGCTGCCAGAAGTGCGCCGCCTCGCCCAGGTTCTGCTCCGTGCCCACGCCCTCTGCGCAGCAGTAGGCGAGCTTGCCCTGTGCGCGCGCGTCGCCCAGCTCGGCGGCGCGGCGATACCACTTCACCGCCTCCTTCTCGTCGCGCTGCGTGCCCACGCCGAAAAAGTAAAATTCGCCCAGCCTGTACTGCGCGGGAATGTACCCGCCCTCCGCGGCGCGGCGATACCAATAAAATGCCTGCTCTGCGCTCTCCTCCACGCCCAGCCCGCGTTCGAAGTAGGTGCCCAGCTCAAATTGCAGCGAAATATCCCCCTCTGCCTCCTGCAAAAGGGTGGGGAAGTCCGCCCGCAACTGCCACAGCGCGGCATCGAGCAGGGGCTGCGCTTCGGGCGCGCCCGCGTGCAGGGCGTGAAGATACCACTCGATCGCCTGATCGCGGGAGGGAAGAATGCCCAGCCCGTGCTGGAAGCAATATCCCACGCGGCACATTCCCGCCGTACTGCCGTTGCGCGCGGCGCAGTAATACCATTGGAACGCCTCGTCCGCGTCCTCCTGCACCCCTTCCCCACACTCGTAGGCGCGCCCCAGGGCGAGACAAGCCTCGCCGTCGCCCAGCCGTGCGCGCTCCTTTAATTGCTCGATCGTCATAATCTTCCTCTCCTGTTTGATGCCTCTATTATATCCCGCTTTGCCCGCGCTGTCAAGGCGCAAAGTGTTGCGCGAAGGGCTACCATGCCCGCCCTTGCCGAGGGACGGGCATCCCCCTTCCGTTTGGCGGAACGCGGTACCATGCCCGCACTTACTGCGGACATGGTGCGCACAAAAAAAGCGCCCTGCGGTGACCGCAGAACGCCTTGTTTCGATTTGAATGATTTACGCCATCTTTTCGAGCAGCTTGAAGTCGATGCCCTTCTCGCCGATCTTGATGATCTTCACCTTGACGACGTCGCCCACGGCGAGCACGTCTTCCACCTTCTCGATGCGGTGATCTGCCATCTTGGAGATGTGGATCATGCCGTCCTTGCCGGGTGCGAATTCAACGAACGCGCCCATGGTGGAGAGGATGCGCACCACTCTACCGATGAACATATCGCCCACTTCGGGATCGCGCACGATGGATTCGACGATCGCCTTGGCACGAAGCGCCGCCTCCGAATCGCCGAAGGACGCGATGCACACCGTGCCGTCGTCCTCGATGTCGATCTTGGTGCCCGTCTCTGCGATGATGGAGTTGATGACCTTGCCCTGCTTGCCCACGACGTCGCCGATCTTCTCGGGATCGATCTTGAAGGAGATGATGCGGGGCGCATACTTGGAAAGATCGGGTGCAACTTCGGGCACGACTTCGAGCATCTTGGAGAGGATGAACGTTCTGCCCTCGTTTGCCTGCTCGATCGCCGTGTGCATGATCTCCTCGGAGATGCCCTTGATCTTGATATCCATCTGAATGGCGGTGATGCCCTTCTGCGTGCCCGCTACCTTGAAGTCCATGTCGCCGAGGAAGTCCTCAAGCCCCTGGATGTCCGTGAGTACGCGGAATTCGCCCGTCTCCTGATTTTTGATGAGCCCCATGGCAACGCCTGCAACGGGCGCCTTGATGGGCACGCCTGCATCCATGAGCGCCATGGTCGAACCGCACACGGACGCCATGGAGGAGGAACCGTTGGAGGAGAGGATGTCGTTGACGACGCGGATGGAGTAAGGGAACTCCTCCTCGCTGGGCAGCACGGGAATGAGCGCGCGCTCTGCAAGTGCGCCGTGCCCGATCTCGCGGCGTCCCGCACCGCGGATCGCCTTCGCCTCGCCCGTGCAGTAGCCGGGGAAGTTGTACTGGTGCATATAGCGCTTTACCGTCTCGTCGTCGAGGCCTTCCAGCTTCTGCGCGGCGGCAAGCATATCGAGGGTGCAGGTGGTGAGCGTCTGCGTCTGCCCTCTCGTGAACACGGCGCTGCCGTGGACGCGGGGAAGCACGTGGCGCTCACACCAGATGGGACGCACGTCCTTGAGCCCTCTGCCGTCGGGACGAATGCCCTTGTCGAAGATCTTGGCGCGGATCTTTTCCTTGTTGAGGTAGTAGATGGCGTCCTTGATCTCGCGTGCGTTTTCGGGATAGATGTCTGCAAAGTGCTCGAGCGTCTCCTTCTCAACGGCGGAGTAGCGCTCCTCGCGCTCCTTGCGGTCGGTGGTGTCGATCGCCCACTCGATCTTCTCTGCGGCGAAGGCGCGCACGTCCTTGTCGAGCGCCTCCGGCACGTGGTAGAGTTCGATCTCCTTCTTGGGCTTGCCGATGACGGGAACGATGCTCTCCTCGATGAAGGTGCAGATGTTCTTGATCTCCTTGTGGCCGAACATGATGGCGCCAACCATCTCCTCGTTCGACACCTCGTCCGCGCCCGCCTCGATCATGAGGATGGCGTCCTTGGTGCCTGCAAGGTTGAGGTGGATGGTGCTCTTTGCGCGCTGCTCTGCATCGGGGTTGATGACGTACTCGCCGTCTACCAGCCCGACCACGACCGAACCCGTGGGACCTGCCCAGGGAATATCGGAGATGGAGAGCGCAACGGAAGAACCCACCATGGCAAGGGGCTCGGGGCTGACGTCGGGCTCAACGGAGAGCGCGGTAGCCACAACGACGACGTCGTTGAACAGTCCCTTGGGGAAGAGGGGGCGCAGGGGACGGTCGATGAGGCGGGCGGTGAGGATCGCCTTGTCGCTCGCCCTGCCCTCGCGGCGCTTGAAGCTGCCGGGGATCTTGCCCACTGCGTACATCTTCTCTTCGTAGTCCACCTGAAGGGGGAAGAAATCGATCCCCTCTCTTGCGGTCGCCGCCATGCACACGGTCAACATAACTGCGGTCTCGCCGCAGCGCACGATGCACGAACCGTTTGCCTGCTCGGTGTACTTGCCCGTTTCGATCGTGACTTCTTTCCCGCCGATGGTGAGCTTAAATTCCTTGTAATTTGCTGTCATGTCACTTCTCCTTATACCTGTTCTTTGCTCTTCCGCCCCGTGACGGAATCGCCAAAATCAACAAAAAGAGCGGACGAAAACCGCCGCTCTTCAAGCTCCTTACTTTCTGAGTTCCAACGCTGCAACGACCGCTCTGTAACGCTCGATATCCTTCGCTTTGAGGTAGTCCAAAAGACCGCGTCTTTTACCTACCATCTTCAAAAGTCCGCGGCGGGAGTGGTTGTCGTGCTTGTGCTCCTTGAGGTGTTCGTTGAGGTGGTTGATGCGCTCGGTGAGCAGAGCGATCTGAACCTCGGGCGAACCGGTGTCCCCTTCGTGCTGTGCGAATTTTGCGATGATCTCATTCTTTTCCATTTGCGTTTATCCTCCTATGGATGTAGTTGCGTTGCGCCAAGAGATGCGTGGAGAGCGCAAGTCCTCGCGTACGTCGATAATAAGAATAGCACATTTTTTCCGCCTTGTCAAAGGTTTTTGCAAGCATTTGCGACAATTTGTTTTGCGCCCGCTTGCGGAAAAAGAAGAGCCGCCCGAAGGCGGCTTTGTGTTATTTCGTCTCCTGCGAAGGCGCTTCCGCTTCATGCGCGCCGTCGCCTTCTTCCTCCGCGTCCTTTGCGGCGGGAAGCGCCTTCTGCTCTTCCTTCTCTTCCGCGTTCTTTTCCGCCTTCTTTTCTGCCTTCTTGTCCGCCTTCTTGTCTGCCTTTTTACCCTTCTCCTCTGTCTGCTCGTTTGCCTCCTCTTCGGGCTGAGGTTCGTCCTCCTTCAGCTCCTTATCGGGGGAGAGCGGCGTCGTTTTCGTCTTGCCCAAAAGCAGCGCGGTGACAACGTCGAGCAGCCCCACGGCGATGAGCCCGCCGCCCAGGAAGTAGCCCAGCGTTTTGCCCGCGCCCCACGGCTCGACGAGCACGAGGATGCCGATGACGGAGTAGGCGATCGTCTCGACGAAGAGCAGCCCCCACAGGTTGCGCTTGGAACGGGCGAGGCGGATCATCTCCTGCAATTTGGAGAAGCCGTCCGCGATGAAGGTGATGCCCATGACGAGGGTGATCACCGTCTGCATGAGCCCCTGCCGCGCGAGAAAGAGCACGCCGAGGGTGAACACGACGGCGACGACGGCGAGCGAACCCGCCCCCTTTGCGCCCTTCACGAAGAAGGCGATGAGCATGACGAGCGCGACGGCGATGAGCGCCGCCCCCAGCACGTAGCACACGATGCGCATGGAGTCCGCGGGGAACGCCAGAAAGAGGATGCCGATGATGACGAGCACCAGCCCGATGGCGATCCCCTCGAAGTTGACTTTTGCAAATCTTTGTTTGAGCGATTTCATAGATACCTCCTTATTCCTGCTCGGCTGTTTGAATAGCTCCCCCGCCTGCGCCCGTGAACAGCGCGTGCTTTTCCGCGCACACCGCGTCCACCTTGGCAAGGTAGGTGGGAAGATCCTTGGGGCTGCCCGTGCGTTCGATGCGCCCCTCCTTGGTGAACACCTTCTTGCTCACGGCGTTTGCGCCCACGGCGAGATTGTCCGCACTCTCCTCCATCACGTCCACGTTGTACACGCAGGCGCGGCCGGGCTTCGTCCAGCCCACGTTCTCGTGCGCGCCCGCCATGTACTTTTGCCGATACAGATAGTACGGCTCGTACCCCGCGGCGGTGAGCGCTTCGCGCGAGTAGGCGATCATCTCTCCCAGCTGCCCCTCTTGAAGGCGCGCCGTCTCCTCTTTGAGGCGTGCGCCCTTTTTCAGGCAGAGGGTGTGCACGGTGATATTGGCGGGCGCGAGCGCGATCGCCTCGTCCACGCTGTTGCAGAAGGAGGCGAGGCTCTCGTCCGTAAGCCCTGCGATGAGGTCGCAGTTGACGTCGAAGCCGTAGGGCGCGGCGAGCTCGAAGGCGCGGTACAGCTCCTCCCGCGTGTGCCGCCTGCCGATGCGCCGCAGCGTGTCGTCCGAAAAGCTCTGTGCGTTGATGCAGATGCGGGTGACGCCGTACTGCTTGCACACGTCCAACTTCCCTTTGGTGAAGGTATCGGGACGCCCCGCCTCCACCGTGTATTCGCAGCCGTTCTTTCTGATGGGCGCGATGGCGCGCAGCACCTCCTCCAGCTCCCCTTCGGAGAGCGCGAAGGGCGTTCCCCCGCCCACGTACACCGAGCGCAGTTCGCCGATGAGCGGCTGCGCCGCGGCAAGTTCGCGTGCGAGCGCCTGCAAGTAGGCGGGAATGTACTGCCGCGTCCTGTCGATGGGCGCGGTGATGAAGGAGCAGTATTCGCACTTGGTGGGACAGAAGGGCAGCGAAATGAACAGATCGCACAGCCCGTCCTCCCGCCGATAGATGCCGCGCTGCCCCGCGATCACCCGCCGCACGAGCTGAATGTTCTCCTCCGAGACGTGCATCTCGTGAAAGAGGGGCGCAAAGTCCCGCCCCGCTTCCAGCTCCTGATAGGCAAGGCGGGTGGGACGGATGCCCGTGAGCGCGCCCCAGGGGAGCTGCTTTTCGTACAACGCGGACAGAAGGCGGTAGAGCGCAAGTTTTGCATACCGCTTGCAAAGGCTCTTGTGTTGCAGCGCGTCCCTTGCCTGCGCCCTGTCCTCCGAGCAGGTGACGCGCTCCCCGATGGTCGTGATATTTACATACGTTCCGTTCTCATAGGTACTTTGGCTGTGGATATCCAGCGCCTCCGCGCCCGCGAACAGGCGCACCACGTCCATGAGTTCGGGCACCAAAAAGGCGAGATTGCTTGTTACCATCTCATCCACCCGTTGTATTTTCGTTCATAGTCCAGCGTCGTCTCGTCGCCGTGCCCCGGAAAGACGCGCGCGTCCCCCTCCCGCGCCCACAGCAGTTTGAGGCTCTCGTTCAGCTGCGCGCCGTTGCCCGTGGGCAGGTCGTCCCGCCCCACGCTGCCCGCAAACAGCGTATCGCCCGTGAAGAGCATATCCTCCACCGCAAAGCACGCCCCGCCCGCCGTGTGCCCCGGCGTTGCGATGACGAGAAAGCGCATTCCGCACAATTCAAGCACCTCCCCGCCGCGGAAGGTGAAGTCGATGCGATAGGCGGGAAATTCCCCCGCACCGTAGCCGCCCATGGAGCGGGCGAGGTTGTCACTGCCCAGGGCGAGCGCCTTCTCCTCCCTGCGGATGCCCACCTTCGCGCCTGCGCCCTGCAATGCGGCGCAGCCGCCCGTGTGGTCGAAGTGCCCGTGCGTGAGCAGCACATACTGCACGTTCAGTCCCAGCCGCCCTGCCTCTTCGAGGGCGCGGGGCTGGGCGGGATCGATGGCGACGGCGTTTTTGCCGTCCGAAGTGACGAAATAGGTGTTGGCGGCGAAGCCAACGGGATCGATGCGGTGTACGCGCAGCATCCTCTTCTCCTTTAATTTGCCGTGCGGCGGACGTCGATGATCTTGGGGTGCGACTTGATCTTCTTGATGAGCACCTCCACGTCCTGACGGTTGGTGAGCGAGACGGTGACGTCTACGATGGCGGAATTGTTCTTGTCGTATCTGCCGTTGATGGAGGTGATCTCCAGCTTCATCTCGGCAACGCTGCCCGAGATGGCGGCAAGCGCGGCGCCCTGTTCGTCCGCCGTGACGACGATGGCAGCCTTGAAGCGGGCGTTGCCCTCCTGCACCCACTCGGCAGGTTGCAGGCGTTCGGGCTCTGCGCCCTTCATGTTGGGGCAGTCCGTCCTGTGAATGACGATGCCCCTGCCCCGCGTGACAAAGCCCACGATCTCGTCGCCGGGCACGGGGGAACAGCACCCCGCAAAGGAGACGAGCAGCCCGCTCATGCCCTTTACGGTGACGGAGCCCTTTGCCGCCCTGCTCTGGAAGGGCGCGAGCGGCACCGTCTGCGGCACTTCCTTGCGGAAGTAGTCGAGCAGTTTGAAGAGCACCTGATTGGTGGTGATGGCGCCGTAGCCGATGGCGGAGAACATTTCGTCCTGCGTATCGAAGGCGAGCTTATCCGACACCTTCTTGAAGCTCTCCTGCGTGAGCAGTTCGGAGAGCGCGATGCCCCTGCGCTTTGCCGCCTCTTCGAGCATACTTCTGCCCAGGCGGATGTTCTCCTCCTTCATCTCCTTCTTGTAGAAGGATTTGATCTTGGCGCGCGCGGAGGAAGATTTGATAAATTTCAGCCAATCGCGCGAGGGCCCCTTGCTGTTGGGCGAGGTGATGATCTCCACCACGTCGCCGATCTCCAACGTCGAGCTGAGCGGCACGATCTTGCCGTTGACCTTTGCCCCCGTGCAGTGGTTGCCCACTTCCGAGTGGATGGCATAGGCGAAGTCGACGGGGGTTGCGCCCGCGGGCAGGGAGATGACCTTGCTCTGCGGGGTGAACACCAACAGTTCGGGGCTGTAAAGCTCCCCCTTCACCGTGTCCATGAACTCCTTGGAGTCCTTTAAGCCCCCCTGCAGCTCCATGACCTCGCGGATCCAGGCGATGCGCTGGTCGAGGCTGCTCTCCGCGTCGCGGTGCTCCTTGTACTTCCAGTGCGCCGCGATACCGTACTCCGCCGTGCGGTGCATCTCCTCCGTTCTGATCTGGATCTCGAAGGGCTGCCCGAAGTTGGTGACGACGGTGGTGTGCAGCGACTGATAGAGGTTGGGCTTGGGGGTTGCGATATAGTCCTTGATGCGCCCGGGAACGGGCTTCCACTTCTTGTGGATCTTGCCCAGCACCTCGTAGCACTCGTCCACCGTGTCCACGATGACGCGCACGGCGGTGAGGTCGTAGATCTGTTCGAGCGTCTTGTTCTTCGTCTTCATCTTCTTGTAGATGGAGTAGAAGTGCTTGGGACGGCCGAACACCTCCCCCTGGATCTTGCTCTCCGAGAGGATGGCGTTGATCTCCTCCACCACGAAGTCGACAAAGCGGTTGCGCTCTTCCAGCTTTTGATGGATGTTCTCCACCAAAAATTCGAAGGCGGCGGGATCGATGTATTTGAGGCACAAGTCCTCCAGCTCGCACTTGATCTGCGAAATACCCAGCCTGCCCGCGATGGGTGCGTAGATATCCAGCGTCTCGCGCGACATTCTGAGCTGCCGCTCCTTGGACAGGTAGTTGAGGGAGCGCATATTGTGCAGGCGGTCGGCGAGCTTGATGATGATGACGCGGATGTCCTTTGCCATCGCCACGAAGATCTTGCGGAAGTTCTCCGCCTCCTCCTCTTCCTGCGACTTGAACACGATCTTATCCAGCTTGGTGACGCCTGCGACGAGGGAGAACACCTCCTCGCCGAACTCGCGGCGAATGTCCTCCTCGGTGGCGGGCGTGTCCTCGATGACGTCGTGCAGGAGGGCGGCGGCGATCGTCTCGGCGTCGAGCCCGAGATCGACGAGGATCTCCGCGACGGCGCACGGGTGAATGAAGTAGGGCTCGCCCGAGGCGCGCTTTTGATTCTTGTGCGCGTTCGCCGCAAAGTCGTAGGCGCGCAGCAGCATCTCGCGGTTGTCGCCCACGTAGTATTCGTAGATCTTCATGAGGATGGGTTCCATCTCATTCCTCCCCTTTGCATTTTTCCAAAGCGCAGAAGGTGGGCGAATTTTTCAGATCCGTCTTCACCCCGCGGTGCAGTACCAACATTCCCCCGTTGAGGGAGATGAGCCCCAGCTCCTCGAACACGATGAGGGCGAAGAGCACGAGCTCCCTTGAAAAGCCCAGCCCGCTTGCGCAGCGCGACGCTTCGCGGAAGTTGCCCCCGCGCACCTCGCCTGCGTGCGCCCGCAGCGCGGCGTACACGGAGAGCAGCGTCTCGCGGTCTGCCTCCAGATCGCGCAGGGCGGGATAGCCGCACACCGCGCCGTTCACCGTAGCCACCCCGCGGATGCGCCGTGAGACGGCGGCGGGGCGATCGAGATAGACGACGTCGCGGAAGGCGGAGAGGTCGAGATCGGGTTCGGGCGCGAACAGCACCGCGTTGGTCACACTGCCCGAGGAGAGGCGGAACGCCTCCACGGGCAGCCCGTTGAGCGCGGGATAGCGCGCGGGCGTATCCCGCCGCGAACAGAGGGCGATGAGCCCGTAGCCGCATTCTGAAATGCGCCGCGCGAGCAGGGCATTCACCTCCTCCTGCGATGCCGTGCGATAGGCGCCGCCCCCCGCCGCAAGCGAATATACCGCGTTTTCAAAGGCGATGAGATCGGCGTCCTCCCCGTCCACGCCGTCGTACAGCACGGCGCGCACGAAGCCCTTGAGGTACTCCCTGCCGTGGAATTTGGAGAGGTTGTATTCGAACACGACCGTCTTGGTGACGTCGCTCTTGAGCAGTTGTAAGTCCTTTTCCCCGCCGAAGTACATGAGGTCGAGCCCGCCGCACTTCATGGTGACGTGGGGCGGCCGAACGCGCGAAGCGGCGCAGTCTGCCGCCGTGCAGTAAAAGAGCGGGCGGCGATTTCCCACGCCGTACGGCTCCAGGGCGTTGAGCTCGCGGGCAAGCCGCATCTCTGCGCCCGCGCTCTCCCCCGCAACGGGAATGCGCACGATGAAGTCCTCGCGCGTGTAGTGCGTGCCGATGTACTCGTCCAGCGCGCGCTTGAGCAGTTCGAAATTCTCCGCCTTGACGTTGACGCCCGCCGCCTGCGCGTGCCCGCCGAACTCCTCGATATACTGCGCGCACCCCTTGAGCGCCTCGAAGATATTCACGCTGTCGATGCTGCGCGCGCTGCCCTTGAGCGCGTCGCCGTGCCGTACAAAGAGCAGGGCGGGGCGGGCAAATTCCTCTGCGATGCGCGCCGCCACGATGCCCACGAAGCCCGCGTTCCAATCCTCGCCCGCGAGCATGATGACGTTGCCGTACGCCCCCTCTTTGAGCGCCGCCGCACGCGCCTGCGCGTACAGCTCGTCGCAGCTCTTCTGCCGCTCGGCATTGTAGGCGTTGAGGCGGGCGGCAAGTTCGAACACCTCTCCCTCGTCCTCGGTGGTGAAGAGGGCGAGCGCGGCGTGCGCGTCCCCCATTCTGCCCGCAGCGTTGATGCGGGGGGCAATGGTGAAGGCGAGCGTCTGCGCCGTCACCTCCGTCGCCTTGCCAAGGAGGGCGCGGAAGGCGGGGCGGGGATTTTTTTCGATGAGCTTGAGCCCCTCGTGCACGAGATCGCGGTTTTCCCCGAGCAGGGGCACGCTGTCCGCCACCGTGGAGAGGGCGCAGAAGTCGAGCAAGCTGTATGCCTTCTCGCCGATGAGCGCGGTGGCGAGCTTGAAGGCGACGCCCGCGCCGCACAGATTGTCGTAGGGATAGTCGTCCTTGAGTTTGGGGTTGATGACGATGCAGTCGGGCAATGTTTCGGGCAGTTCGTGGTGGTCGGTGACGATGACGTACGCGCCCTGCTCCTTGATGTACTCCACCTCGCGCGCATTGGAGATGCCGCAGTCCACCGTGACGATGAGATCGGGCAGGAACTCGTCGAAGATCTTGTCGATCGCCTCCGTGCTCATGCCGTAGCCCTCCGTGCGCTCGGGCACGTACAAATAGGGCTGGATGCCGAACTCCTTGAGGGCGCGGGAAAGAATGGAGAGCGCGCCGATGCCGTCCGCATCGTAGTCGCCGAACACGGCGACGTTCCACCCCTCGTCGCGGGCGCGTTCAAGCAGCGCCTTCGCCTCCTTCATCCCCCGCATGAGGAAGGGAGAGAGGAAGTGCTTGCGCGAGGGCGAGAGAAAGGCGCGCATCCCCTCTTCCGTGCGCTGACCGCGCGAATACAGCACCCCTGCCGTGACGGGCAGGATGCCGATGGCGCGGGCGAGGCGGTCGATCTCCGCCTGCTCCCGAGGGGTAAATTGTAATTCGGGTACGATGCGTTTCATTGGAAAAAATTACCGAAAACGGCGGGTTACCCCGCCGTTTCTTCGTTAGAATACTTCGTTAAGCCTCGTTGTTGGCTTTGTCTCCCTTCTTCTTGCCGACATAGCGGGGCTTATGATTGGCCTTGAGCTTGTCGAAGGGCTTTTTGAGTTTTGCATACACCGCGGGAGCGAGCAGCAGCGTGGAATACGCCGAGACTGCCGCGCACACGACCATGGGCAGGACCATGAGCCGCACGCCGCTTGCCGCAACAGCGCCCACGATGATGAACACAGCCGCAAACGCGATCGCCGTGCCCAGCACCAGCTTGAAGGAGTTTGCCGCCGAGCGCTGCACTGCCTCCTCTGCGGAGAGCTTTTTGAACTCCTCGTCCTTGAAGTCCTCGCGCATCCGCATACAACGGATGAGCCAGAGCACGAGGGAGACGACTGCGGACACCGCGCCAAAGAGAATTGCGCCCGTGGAGAATACGGGAATGCGCGTCACGGCGAAGAATGCGAGGGTAAAGAGCACGTCGTGTACGCACACCGCAAGCCCCGTGAGCCCTGCAGCCACGCCGAAGCGCACGCCTGCATAGATGAGCACGACGACTACCCCCACCGCGACAGCCACGGCTGCACGCCATGCCGCGCCCTCCAGGGGAACGTTGGTCACGGTGTGAGCGGCAACGTGCACGTTGTAAGCGGAATAGTTTGCCGCGATCTCGGCGGCGATGGCTGCGCGCGCGGCTTCGATCGCCTCGTCGCTTGCGCTTGCCGAGAAGGTGTAGCTGAGCAGCATATCCGTGGTCTCACCCAGATAGGTGCCGTCCACTTCGGGGACCGTCTTTTTCTCAAAGGTGAGCCCGTTCGCGTCAAATGCGTCCTCGCAGGACGTTTCCAGCCCCTCGGTGAGCTCGTTGATGTCTACCTGCACGTCGTAGCGCACTTCCACCGTCTTGTACTTGACGCGGTCTGCCGACGTGTTGAAGCCCATGAGGGCGAACAGGACGATGCCTGCAATGATCACCACTGCCGAGAGGGCAGCAAACAGCGGGAAGAGTTTTCCCATCTTAGCGTTCTTAGTCATCTTCGACCTCCTCTCTGCGGAAGCGGCAGAAGGCACCCTTCCGTTCGGTAAACGTCATCATCGCTGCCCAGGCGAGGCGGTTGATCGCCATCGTCGCAACGGCGGAGAACGCCGTGGCAAGCCCCAGCACGAATGCGAAGGTGGAGAGCCCTGCAATGCCGATGCCGTACATGATGAAGGAGAGCGCTGCAACGACGATGTGCAGATCAAACACGTGCCAGAAGGTGCGCTTGTAGCCCGCCTTCACGGAGGACACGATGGTCTTGCCCAGCGCGTAATCCTTGCGCGCCGACTCGTAGGAGATGACGTTGCTCACGGAGAGGATGACGGATGCGAGCAGCATCGCCACCACCGTGCCCACCCCGATGTTGAGGAAGGGGATCGCCCAGATGCACAGCAGCATGGAGAAGAAGAAGAGCAGGAAGGAGAAGAGGTGTGCAAATCCCAACTTCCCGTAGCGGGCAAAGAAGAAGATCATCATGCCCACGAAGCATACGCCGAATGCGATATAGAGGAAGAGCAGCGCGTCGTTGCCGAAGCTCGCCTCATGCGTGTAGATGTCGTCCACCGTGAAGGAGATCTCGCTCACGGGTGCTTTGAGCGCGTCGTTGATGAGGATGGCGCGCGTCTCCGCCGTCTTGCCCGTGAGGTTTCCGCCGCTGATATACAGCGTGCTCTGATCGATCTGCGCGTTGACGGAGAGTGCGATCACCTGATCGTCGCCCACCTTGAAGTACATGGTCGCCGCCGTCTGATCGGACCCCGTCGTCTTTTCTGCAATGACCGCGCGCCCCGCCTGCGTGAAGGAGATGGCGACATACGCGGTGCCCGCTGCGTCCGTGCGCAGGTATGCACGCTTGACATAGTCCTGGATCTTCGCGTCGCGCTTGTTGGGTTCGGGCAGGATCTGCGTCGCGCTTGCCTCGTCCGAGCCGTAGCTCACCGTGAACTCGCCCGTGTAGGAGAGGGCGTTGAAAATGTCGGAGAAGGTGCCGCCGTTTGCAGTCATGTCGTCGCCGGGCGCCTGTCCCACCAGCGCCTGCGGCAGGAACACGCGCACCGTGTATTCATCGGCTACGTCAAGACGGATGCCCTCTGCG
The DNA here is from genome assembly GCA_944363255.1 of uncultured Clostridia bacterium. GTDB lineage: Bacteria > Bacillota > Clostridia > Christensenellales > Borkfalkiaceae > Gallimonas. The sequence continues at coordinate 14,215 of CALVTZ010000006.1, read as the reverse complement.
TGGAAGGCGGAATAGCGCGCCTTGAGGGAGGCAACCGCGCTGTCGAAGGACGCCTTGAACGCCTCCGTGGGCGCCGTGCCGCCGCCGCACACTTCCTCTTTGTCGAGGTAGAGCGCGCCGTAGGCAACGTACTTGCCCTCGTACTCTGCAAGATCCTCCCCTTCGAGCACTGCCTTGTCGTTTTCATACTCGGCAGAGGAGATCACGCCCTCCGGGTAGTAGACTGCGGAATAGCCGCCGCCGTAGTAATCGCCGCCGCCCACCGAACCGCCGAGCGTGGGATCTTTCGCCGTCATCGAGACCGCGGAGTTGAAGTAACTGAACCCATCTCCGTACGGAAAGGATACGGTGCTAAAAAAGCATAATACGACGATCAGCGCCGCCATGAGGGCGAGGACTATCGCCGATTTTATTTTTCCCATTGTGTCCTCCTGCTGAATTCACGCACCGCCATGCACAGGGCGCAAGGCGGTCACGATAATCTCACTCCCGTCAATTATATCTGAATTGCGCCCTTCCGTCAAGCCGAAATAACCGCAATTTTAATTTTTCTCGTGATTTTCGCGAGATTTGCGCTTGGCGAGAACGTACATGGCGCACTCCACGCGCTTTTTCATCATGGCGCACGTCATCTCGTACGGCTCGTCGATGTCGCCGTTGTAGTGATAGTTGTTCGCGCTGCACCCGCCCGAGCAGATGTACTTTGCAAAGCAGTTCTCGCACTTCTTGCGCGTGAAGAGGCAGCTCGTTGCAAATTTGTCGCGCAGCGCGGCGTCGATGGTGCCCGTGAACACGCTGCCCATCTTCCACTTCGTATCCCCCGCGAATTGGTGGCAGGGATAGATGTCGCCGTTGGGCAGGACGGAGAAGTACTCGTTGCCCGCCCCGCACGCCGAGACGCGCTTGCTCAGGCAGGGGCCGCCCTCCAGATCGACGTTGAAGTGGAAGAAGTTGAAGCCGCGCCCCTCCTCTTCGCGCCTGACGTACTCGTCGCAGAGCAGTTCGTATTCGCGCGCAATGGCGGGGAGGTGTTCCTCTTTGATCTGCAGATCGGGAACGTCGGTGACGACGGGCTCAACGGAGAGCGAGTCGAAGCCGTTGTCTGCAAGAAAGAGCACGTCCTTGGAAAAGTCGAGGTTCTTTGCGGTGAAGGTGCCGCGCACATAGTAGTGCTTGTCGCCGCGCGCACGCACGAACTTCTTGATCTTTTCGATGACGACGTCAAAGCTCCCCTTTCCGTTCACCGTCTTGCGCACCGCGTCGTGCACTTCCTTTCTGCCGTCGAGGGAGAGAACGACGTTCTCCATCTCCTCGTTGAAGAACTTGATGGTCTCGTCGTCCAAGAGCACGCCGTTCGTCGTGGTGGTGAAGAGGAAGCGCTTGCCAAGTTTTGCCGCCTCCTCCTTGGCGTAGTACACCGTCGCCTTGACGACGTCGAGGTTCATGAGCGGCTCGCCGCCGAAGAAGTCCACTTCGAGCACCTTTCTGTCCCCGCTCTCGCGCAGCAAGAAGTCGATGGCAGCCTTTGCGGTGTCGAGGCTCATCATCTCGCGCCGCGCGTGATATGCCCCCTCGTCTGCAAAGCAGTACTTGCAGCGCAGGTTGCAGTCGTGGCAGATGTGCAGGCAGAGCGCCTTTGCGTGCTTGCTCTTGACGGGGCGCGCCTTGGTCTCCTCGGCATACAGCAGTCCCGCCTCCTTCAAGCCCTCGATGTCTGCGACCGTCGCCTTGAGTTCTTCGTCCGTGAATTCGACGGGCTTGCCCTCGAGATAGCGCGCCGTCTTTTCGTCGCACTCGTGCAGGCTGCCCGAACCCGCGTCATAGATAAAAAACTGATCGTGATAGCTGAAAACGTGAATCATAATAACGTAGAAAAAAGCCCGCTTGGGGCAAATAGTAATTGGGGAGCAACGCAAACCGTTGCTCCCCGCCTGGTTTTTTAGTTGTTACTTCTCTTCGATTTTCTGTTCCCTGGTGATGCGCTCGCAGGACTGGTTGCCCACGGTGCAGCTCGTCTTGCAGGCGGACTGGCAGGTGCTTCTGCACTCGCCGCAGCCTTCGATCTTTCTTGCCTGGGGCTTTGCAATCGTCTTGATCATAACTGTGCACTCCATGAATTTTTTTCCTATTATACAACAAGTACAAAACTTTTGCAAGTGTTTTTTTACTCTTTGCGCAATTTCCCGCCAAGAAGGGCGCCCATTCCCCCAAACAGCGCCACGAGAAGCAGCTCGAGCGGGAAGAACGCGTTGAGGAAAAAGCCCCCGCCCATCGCCGCAAAGAGCAGCATGGTCAAAAGCACGGTGAGCACGCCCGCGCCCATTCCCTTGAAGAGCGCGCGGGGCGGCCGCACGAAGGCGAGCGAGAAGGCGAACGAAGCAAGGCACTTGATCGCCCAATTCACCGCCGTGATGACGAGGACGGAGGGCGCAGCCGCCTTGATGACGAGCGCAAAGAGCGCCTCCGCAAACAGACAGAACGCCGCGGCGGAGAGCGCCGCCTTCGCGCTCTCCCATGCAGCTTGCTTGAACGATCTCATCTCTTCCCTCCCGCAGCCGTACTGCTGTATGCTATGCGGAACGGGGCGGGAATATGCCGAGGAAGTGCGGGCAGGGAAATATTCCTTGCGCGGCGCACAAAAAAACTCCCGCTCGCGGGGAACGGGAGTCTTTGAAGTTTGCTTATTCCTTTTCGGCAGGCTTTTCCGCTGCGGGCTCTTCTGCCTTGACCTCTTCCGTCTTGGCTTCCTCTGCCGCGGGCTGCTCGCCGTGCTTGGCAGCCTCTTTTGCCTCTTTCTCTGCCTTGCGCTTTGCCTCCGCCTCTTCGCGTGCGATCTGCGTGGGGCCCTTTGCGTCCGTCTGCGCGATGAGTTCCTTATCCATCTTCACGTAGGACTTGCCGCTGAGCTCGCTGCCCGTTTCGATGATGACGGTGTTGTCGTCGCACACTTCCACGACGATGCCGCAGATGCCGCCCGCCGTCTTGACCTTGTTGCCGGGCGCGATCGCGTCAAGCTGCTCGATATACTCCTTCTGGCGGGACTTGTTCTTTCTGCTCGAGAAAAAGATCCACGCGATGAAGGCAACGAGCACGATACCGAGGATGAGATAGATCACCCAGGAAGGGATCCCGCCGCCGCTGGTACCCGCTGCGTCTCCCGTGCTTTCTGCTGCATCAGCCAACAAATTCCAAAACATAACGTTTTCTCCTTTCTTGCACTATAAAAATATCATAGCCCAATTTGCAAAATTTGGCAAGCGTTTTGCAGGTATTTTTTTCCAACCTGCCCCGAAAGCATACCAAACGGCAAAAATCAGCCCTGATTTTCCCCCTCTTGCCCATTCTTTTTGTAGAATTCGCGCGCAAATTCCCTTACATAGCCGCCGAAGATGCTCTCCCGCAGCCCGCGCATGAGCTTGTGCAGGTAGGCAATGTTGTGCAGCGAGAGCAGGATGGCGCCCGCCATTTCGCCCACGTTGACGAGGTGGCGCAGGTACGCCTTGGTGTAGTTGCGGCAGCAGTAGCAGTCGCACTCGGGATCGAGCGGGGTGAAGTCCTCGCGATACTTTCCGTTGCGCACCACCACCTTCCCGCGCGAAGTGAGCGCCGTGCCGTTGCGGGCAATGCGCGTTGCAAGCACGCAGTCGAACATATCCACGCCGCGCAGGACGCCCTCGACGAGGCAGTCGGGCGAGCCAACGCCCATGAGGTAGCGGGGCACGTCCTCGGGCAGGACGGGGCGGAGCACGTCGAGCATTTCGTACATGAGCGGCTTGGGTTCGCCCACGGACAGCCCGCCGATCGCGATGCCGTGTTTGACAAAGGGCGCGCACCGCTTGGCGCTCTCGATGCGCAGATCGGCATACAGATTGCCCTGCACGATGGGGAAGAGCGCCTGGCGGGGGTTGTCGTGCGCCTTGTAGCAGCGCTCCAGCCAGCGCGCCGTGCGTTCGAGCGCCGCGCGCGACTGCTCATGCGTGTAGCCGTATTCCGAACACTCGTCAAACGCCATGATGATGTCCGAGCCGAGGTTGTGCTGGATCTCCATGGCGCGTTCGGGCGTGAAGAAGTGCTTGCTGCCGTCCACGTGCGAGGAGAAGTGCACCCCTTCCTCCGTGATCTTGTTGAGGGAGGAGAGGGAAAAGACCTGAAATCCGCCGCTGTCCGTGAGGATGGGACGGTCCCAGTTCATGAATTTGTGCAGCCCGCCCGCCCGCGCGATGAGCTCATCGCCGGGGCGCATGGCGAGGTGATAGGTGTTGGAGAGAATGATCTGCGAGCCGATCTCCTTTAAGGTGGAGGGAAGCAGCCCCTTTACCGTGGCTTGCGTGCCCACGGGCATATAGACGGGCGTTTGAATGTCGCCGTGCGGCGTGTGGAACACCCCCGCCCGCGCCCCCGTTTCGGGATCGACTTTTTGCAGTTCAAAGGAAAAAAATTCGTTGTTCATAATCAGATCTGGTGTGTGGTAAGAAATTGTTGTGCGCCCCCATCGATCGGGAGCGCGCAAACGATGAAGTGCGCTTTCTCACGCGAGATGACGCGCGGAGAAGCGAGCAAGACGAGGAGTGTGCGCAAGCGCCGAAGGGAGCTTACTGCGGGAAATGCTCATTTTAGAAACGAGCAAGAGCAGGAGAGCGCGCAAACGCCGCAGGGAGCTTACTAAGAGGTAAGTGACCAAGGCGTGCGTAAGCTCGACGAACTATTGCGAAGTTTATAAAATGAGCATAGCGTCGCCGAAGGAAAAGAAGCGATACCCCTCCCCCACAGCCACATTATAGACGCGGAGCATCTCCTCGCGCGAGGAGAGCGCGGAGACGAGCATGAGGAGGGTGCTTTCGGGCAGGTGGAAGTTGGTGATGAGCGCATCGACACACTTGAACTTGTAGGGCGGGTAGATGAAGATCTCCGTATTGCCCGTGCAGGGGCGCAGCATCCCCTGCTCGTCTGCGACCGTCTCGAGCGTGCGCACGGAGGTGGTGCCCACGCACACGACGCGCCGCCCCTCCCGCTTGGCGCGGTTGACGATCTCCGCCGCCTCCTCGCTCACCTCGTAATACTCCGAGTGCATCTTGTGATCGAGAATGTTCTCCTCCTTGACGGGGCGGAAGGTGCCCAGCCCCACATGGAGGAGCACCTCTGCAATTTCCACGCCCATGCCTCGAATGCGCGCGAGCAGTTCGGGCGTGAAGTGCAGCCCCGCCGTGGGCGCCGCCGCCGAGCCGTTCTCCTTGGAATACACCGTTTGATAGCGCTCGGGATCGGCGAGCTTTTCGTGGATATAGGGCGGGAGCGGCATACTGCCTGCGCGGGACAAAACGTCCTCAAATGCGCCGACGTATTCAAATTTCACGACGCGCTCGCCCGATTCGGTGACGGAGAGCACGGTGCAGGAGAGCTCCTCGTTGATGATGAGCTTTGCCCCGGGGCGGCACTTTTTGCCGGGGCGCACGAGCACCTCCCACGTGTCGAGCGCAAGCCGCTTCAAGAGCAGAACTTCCACCGCACCCCCGTGCACGGTATGCCCGTACAGCCTTGCGGGAAGCACGCGCGTGCGGTTTACGACGAGCACGTCGCCCGCCTTGAGATAGTGCGTGACGTCGCGGAAGATGCGGTGTTCGATGCTGCCCGTCGCGCGGTCGTACACGAGCAGACGGGAGCTGTCGCGCGGGCTGGCGGGCGTTTGCGCGATCTGCGATTGGGGCAGATCGTAGTAAAAATCACTTGTCTTGAGTTGCATATTATCCTTCCGAATCAAAGACGGAGAGCTGCCGTCTTTCGCGCTCCGATGCGGCGCCCTTCGGCATGGGAATGCCCATGTGTTCGTACCCGCCCTTGAGACACACCCTGCCGCGCGGGGTGCGCGCGATGAAGCCGATCTGCATGAGGTAGGGTTCGTAGACGTCCTCGATGGTGTTCACGTCCTCGTTGATGGTCGCGGCGAGCGTATCCAGCCCCACGGGGCCGCCGCCGAACTTTTGAATGAGGGCGCGCAGCAAATTTCTGTCCGTTTCGTCCAGCCCCAGCTCGTCGATCTCCATCTTGCAGAGGGCGCGGTCGGCGTCCGTCTTGGAGATGACGGCGCTGCCCGAGACGACGGCGAAGTCGCGCACGCGCTTTAACAGCCTGTTTGCAATGCGCGGCGTGCCGCGGGAGCGGCGGGCGATCTCATACGCCCCCTCCTCCTCGATGCCGATGCCCAGCGTCTTTGCAGAGCGCGTGACGATGCGCCTGAGCTCTTCGGGCGTGTACATTTCGAGGCGGCAGAGGATGCCGAAGCGGTCGCGCAGGGGGGAAGAGAGCATTCCCGCGCGCGTCGTCGCCCCGATGAGGGTGAACTTTTGCAGGGAGAGGCGCAGGCTCTGCGCAGAGGGCCCCTTGCCGATGACCATGTCCAGCGCGTAGTCCTCCATGGCGGAGTACAAGATCTCCTCCACCGTGTGGTTGAGGCGGTGGATCTCGTCGATGAAGAGCACGTCCCCCTCGTTGAGGTTGGTCAAAATGGAGGCGAGGTCGCCCTGCCGCTCGATGGCGGGCCCGCTCGTCACCCTGATCTGCGTGCCCATTCTGTTCGCGATGATGTGCGCGAGCGTCGTCTTGCCCAGCCCGGGCGGGCCGTACAGGAGCACGTGATCGAGCGCCTCCTGCCTGCCCATTGCCGCCTCCATGTAGATGGACAAGTTCTCCTTCACCTTCTCCTGCCCCACGTACTCTGCGAGCGTCTTGGGGCGAAGAACGTTCTCCTCCGCGTCCATGCTCCCCTTGGTGGAGGAGAGCAGCCGCGTCTGCGAATCCTCTTCAAACATACCTTACATCCCCCTGAGTGCAATGCTTACGATCTGTTCGATCTCCGTTGCGCCGGCAGCCTGCGCGCGCTCGACGGCGCGCGTGCTCTCCTGTCGCGTGAAGCCGAGGCTCATGAGCGCGGAGACGGCGTTCTCGTCCACCTTGGAGGCGGGCGCAGCCGCGCGCACCTCCCCTCCCTCGCCGCCGATGAGCTCGTCTGCGGAGATCTTGCCGTGCAGTTCGAGAACGATGCGCTCCGCCGTCTTCTTGCCCAGCCCCTTTACGGCGGTGAGCCGCTTGACGTCCGCGGAGTAGATCGCCTGCGTGAGTTCCTCCGGGCGCAGTGTGGAGAGCGCGGCGATGGCGAGCTTCGCCCCCACGCCCTGCACGCCCGTGAGGCGCAAAAAGAGCGCCTTCTCCTTAAGATCTGCAAACCCGAAGAGGGCGACGCCCTGTTCAGACACCTGCATATAGGTGTAGACCTCCCCCACTTCCCCCTTTTTCACACCCGAGAGGCGGGAGAACGCCGCCCCCGAGCACATCACTTCATATCCCACGCCGTTTACGTCGATGAGCACGTATTCGGGCGTGAGCTCGCGCACCGCGCCGCGCAAATATCCGATCATTTATTTCACTCCAAATAGTATTCCGAATCTGTTCGTCCGCGCATGGCAGAGCGCCACGGCAAGGGCGTCCGCCGCGTCGTCGGGACGCGGAGGCTTGGGCAGGTGAAGGTGCGCCGCGACCATGCGCTGCATCTGTCCCTTGTCTGCGCCGCCGTAGCCCGTGAGCGCCTGCTTGATCTGATTGGGCGTGTATTCGAACAGCCGCCCGCACCGCTTGTTCGCCGTGAGCAGAATGACGCCGCGCGCCTCCGCAACGGCGATGCCCGTTGTCACGTTCTTGGTAAAGAAGAGCTCCTCAAGCGCCGTCTCCTGCGGTTGAAAGCGTTCGAAGAGCGCGTTCAGCCCCTCTTCGAGGATACACAGGCGCACGGCGAGCGTCTCATCTTTGGGGGTACACACCACGCCGTAGTCGACGGCGGTGCAGTTGCCCCGCGCGTCCTTTTCCACGACGCCGTAACCCATTGTCCCGAAGCCGGGATCGATACCGAGAATGATCATGCATTTATTTTACAAAAATGCGGGAAATCTGTCAACCGAATGACGCCGCGCCCGCAAAAACCCCGCGTAAAAACTTGCTTTTTTTGCCGTGATAGGATAAAATGAACGAAAAGAAGACAATTTAGTGAGGTCAGTTATGAAACTTTGGCAGGGCCGTTTCGACGCCCCCATGTCGGCAGACGCAGACGCATTCAACGAATCCCTCTCCTTCGACAAAAAGCTCTACCGCGCGGACATCACCGCCTCCATTGCGCACGCGACCATGCTTGGCAGGTGCGCCATTCTCTCCGAGGAGGAGGCAAGCGCCATCTGCAAGGGGCTGAACGGCATCTTGCAGGACGTGGAAAGCGGCGCGCTCGCCGTGGAGGGCGCGGAGGACATCCACTCCTTTGTGGAGAGCGAGCTGGTCGCGCGCATCGGCGACACGGGCAAGAAGCTGCACACGGCGCGTTCGCGCAACGACCAGGTGGCAACGGACTTCCGCCTGTACGTGCGCGAGAGCGCGGACGAGGCGATGAAGCTGCTCGTCTCCCTCATCGAGACGCTCCTGGAGCGCGCCAAGGAGGGCGCGCGCTACGTGATGCCCGGCTTCACGCACCTGAGAAAGGCGCAGCCCATCAGCTGCGGGCAGTACTTCAACGCCTATTCGGAGATGTTCCTGCGCGATCTCGACCGCTTTTTTGCCCTGCGCCGCCGCATGAACGTGATGCCGCTGGGAAGCGCCGCGCTTGCGGGCACCTCCTACCCCATCGACCGCGAGGTGACGCGCGCGCTGCTGGGCTTTGACAGCGTATCGCAAAACGCGCTCGACGCCGTGTCCGACCGCGACTTCGTGGCGGAATACCTCTTCGCCGCCTCCCTCACCATGGCGCACCTCTCGCGCCTGTGCGAGGACACCATCCTCTACACGGCGGAAGAGTTCGGCTATTGGAACATTCCCGACGCGTACTCCACGGGCTCTTCCATCATGCCGCAGAAGAAGAATCCAGATCTGCCCGAGCTCGTGCGCGGCAAGACGGGGCGGGTGTACGGACACCTCGTCTCCATTCTCACCGTCATCAAGGGGCTGCCCCTTGCCTATAACAAGGACTTGCAGGAGGACAAGGAGCCCTTCTTCGACACGGAAAAGACGCTCTTTTCCTGCCTTGCCATCTACACCGCGCTGCTCAAAAAGATCACACTCAACGTGAACGTCATGTTCGACGCGGCGGGCGCGGGCTTTGCGACGGCGACGGACGTTGCAGACTATCTTGCAAAGCGCGGGGTGCCCTTCCGCGACGCGCACGCCATCACGGGCAAGCTGGTGCGCTACTGCATCGAACAGGGCAAGACGCTGCCAGCCCTCAGCTTAGAGGAGTTCCGCGCAGCCAGCCCCGTCTTTGAAGAGGACGTGCTCGCCGCAGTGACGACGCGCGCCTCGGCAGAGGGGCGCAGCTCGGTGGGCGGTTCCTCGCTCGCCGCCGTGCGCAGCGGCATTGCCGCCATCAAAAAGCGGCTCAAACAGTACTAACGGCACGCCACGGGCGGGCGCTCCCTGCGGGCGCCCGCCCTTTCTCTTCTGTGAAAATCCGTATTTTATTCACAAATTTGCTGAAAATTGTGAAAATATGCAAATTTTACGCGGGAAAACAGTATAATTTCCATTCAGTCCCTTGACAAGCGGGGCAAGATGCAATATAATGGGAGGAAGCATACTTGCAGGGCGCGCAGAAAGAGAGCGGCCCCTGCAAAACAGGGTATCTTATAAGGAGGTCGCTTATGAAACTGATGGGTGCCGAGATCCTCATTGAATGTCTCAAGGAACAGGGCGTAAAGACCGTGTTCGGCTACCCAGGCGGAACGGTGCTCGACATCTACGACGCACTCTATCGCGACGGTTCGATCGAACACGTGATCACCTCACACGAGCAGGGCGCCGCACACGCGGCGGACGGCTGGGCAAGAGTTGCGGGGAAGACGGGCGTCGTCATTGCAACGAGCGGCCCGGGCGCGACCAACCTCGTAACGGGCATCGCGACCGCATACATGGATTCCGTGCCCCTCGTCGCCATCACGGGCAACGTGGGCGCAAACTTTTTGGGGCGCGATTCCTTCCAGGAGATCGACATCTTCGGCATCACGCTGCCCATTACCAAGCACAACTATATCGTGAAGGACGTAAACGAGCTGGCGGACGTGGTGCGCGAGGCGTTTTACCTTGCGGGCTCGGGCAGAAAGGGCCCCGTGCTCATCGACATTTTGAAGAACGTGCAGAGCGAGAAGGCGGAGTACACCCCCCTTTCGCCCGCGACGTACCGCCCCAAGCCCATTCCCGAGGCGAGCGTTCTTGCGGCGGCGGAAGCGATCAAGGCGAGCAAGCGCCCCCTCATCATGGCGGGCGGCGGCGTGATCGCAGCGGGCGCGACGGAGGAACTCATCGCCCTTGCGCAGAAGCTGGACGCCCCCGTCGTATCCACCCTCATGGGGCTGGGCGGATTCCCCGCCTCCCATCCCCTGTTCATGGGCATGATGGGCATGCACGGCACGGCGACGGCGGCAAAGCTGTGTTTGGAGAGCGATTGCATCGTCGCCGTGGGCACGCGCTTTTCCGACCGCGTCGCCCTCAACCGCGACAAGTTCGCCGCGGATAAGACGGTGGTACAGATCGACATCGACAACGCCGAACTCAACAAGAACGTATTCGTCACGCACGCCGTCCTCGGCGACGTGAAGGAGGGGCTGCGCACCCTCACCCCCTTGCTTGCAGCGTGCAAGCGCGACTTTTCCGCGCACGCACAGCAGCTGCGCGCAGAGGAGAGGGCGAAGGAGAAGCAGCCCGAGCTTGGGCACCGCGTGCTCATCGAGGCGGCGAAGCTCGCCCCCAAGGACGCCATCGTCGTCACCGACGTGGGACAGCACCAGATGTGGACGGCGCAGTACTTCCCCATCGAACACCCGCGCACCTTCTGCACGAGCGGCGGTCTGGGCACGATGGGCTACGGGCTGGGCGCCGCCATCGGCGCGGCGAAGGCGTCCAAAAAGCACGTCATCCTCGTCACGGGGGACGGGTGCTTCAACATGAACCTCAACGAGCTGTCCACCGCGGTCACGCACGATCTGCCCATCACCATCCTGCTCATGAACAACCACGCGCTGGGCATGGTGCGGCAGTGGCAGAAGCTCTTCTACAAGAGCCGCTTTGCACAGACGGACGTAAAGAAGCGCACGGACTATGTGAAGTTTGCCGAGAGCTTTGGCGCGAAGGGGCTGTTCATCGAGCGGGAGGAGGACGTTGTGCCCGTGCTCAAAGAGGCGCTTTCCACCCCCACGCCCACCCTCGTTGACTGCCGCATCGGAAACGACGAAAACGTGCTGCCCATGATAAAGCCGGGGCAGACGTACGACACCATCATGACGGAATGGGAGGTAAAGGAATGAACCGCTACACGATAAGCGCACTCGTATCCAACAAATCGGGCGTGCTCACCCGCGTTGCCGCCCTCTTTGCGCGGCGCGGCTACAACATTGAATCGCTCTCCGTGTGCAAGACGGAGCGGGAGGATCTCTCGCGCATGACCATCGTGCTCAAGGGGGACGACTATATCCTGGGGCAGATGATCAAGCAGATGGATAAACTCATCGACGTGAAGAAGATCCGCTGCGTGGAGGAGGACGCGGTGAGCCGCGAACTGCTGCTCGTGAAGGTAAAGACGGACTCCGAGACGCGCTCGCAGGTGCTGGAGATCAGCCAGATCTTCCGCGCGAACGTGGTGGACGCTTCCCCCGAGGCGACCATTTTGGAACTCACGGGCAAGCCCACCAAGCTGGACGGCTTCGTCACCATGCTCATGCCCTACGGCGTGATGGAGCTGGCGCGCACGGGCGTTACCGCCATCTCCCGCGGCAAGACGACCATCAACGACGAGACGGACTACAAGGAACAAATTTAGTCATCTTCATTCTCCCGCCCGCAGCGGGAGAATTTTACAAGACAAGGCAGGTACCTAAATGAGCAATACGTTTACTAACGGAAGTAACATGGCGGCGCAGCGCTCCCTTCTTCGCGCGCTGGGCTGGACGGACAGCGAGATGAAAAAACCCATCGTGGGCATCATCTCGGCGCAGAGCGACATTATTCCCGGGCACACCCATCTTGACGAGATCGCGCGGGCTGCTGCGGAGGGCGTGATCGCGGCGGGCGGCAAGCCCGTGATCGTCCCCTCCATCGGCGTGTGCGACGGCATCGCCATGGGGCACAGGGGAATGCGCTATTCCCTCCCCTCCCGCGAGATCATTGCAGACAGCGCGGAGATCCTTATAACGGCGCACGCCTTTGACGCGTGCGTGTTCGTGGGCAACTGCGACAAGATCATTCCGGGAATGCTCATGGGCGCGGTGCGCGTGAACGTACCCAGCGTGTTCGTCTCGGGCGGGCCCATGCTCGCGGGACACAAGGACGGCAAGAAGCTCTCCCTCTCCTCCATGTTCGAGGCGGTGGGCGCGTACACCTCGGGCAAGATCGACGAGGCGGAACTTGCCGCCTTCGAATGTTCTGCCTGCCCCTCCTGCGGCTCCTGCTCGGGAATGTTCACGGCGAACAGCATGAACTGTCTGTTGGAGGCGCTGGGCATGGCGCTGCCCGGAAACGGCACCATTCCCGCCGTGTACTCCGCCCGCATCGCGCTTGCCAAGCGCGCGGGCGAGGCGGTGATGCAGCTGCTGCAAAAGAACATCCGCCCGCGCGACATCCTCACCCCCACCGCCCTCAAGAATGCAGAGCGCGTGGACATGGCGATCGGCGCTTCCTCCAACTCCGTACTGCACCTCTTGGCGCTTGCGAGCGAGCTGGGCTTTTCCAAGGAACAGCTCTCCGTGGACACCATGAACGAGATCTCCTTTGGCACGCCCAACCTGTGCCGCCTTGCCCCTGCGGGCGACTACTATATCGAAGAGCTGGAGGACGCGGGCGGCATCTCCGCCGTCATTCGCACCCTCATCGACGCGGGGCTGTTTGAGGGAAGCGCGCTCACCGTGGCGGGCGTGACGCAGGACGTGCTCACCAAGTCCGCCAAAGTGCGCAACCCCGAGATCATCCGCCCTGTCTCCGCGCCCTATTCGAGCTACGGCGGGCTCGCCATCTTAAAGGGCAACCTCGCCAAAGAGGGCTCCGTCGTCAAAAAGAGCGCCGTCGATCCCAAGATGTACCACCACGCAGGGCCTGCGCGCGTGTTTGACAGCGAGGAAGAGGCGATGCTGGCGATCTCCACCAACCAGATCAACGCGGGCGACGTGGTCGTCATTCGTTATGAGGGCCCCAAGGGAGGCCCCGGAATGCGCGAGATGCTCTCCCCCACCTCCTCCATCATCGGCGCGGGGCTGGGCGACAGCGTTGCCCTCATCACGGACGGCAGATTTTCGGGCGCAACGCGCGGGGCTGCCATCGGGCACGTATGCCCCGAAGCGGCTGCGGGCGGCGTCATCGGCGTCGTCAAGGAGGGCGATATCATCGAGATCGACATTCAAAAGGGCGAGATCAACCTGCGCGTGCCCGACGAGGAGATCGCAGCCCGCCTTGCCTCCTTCACCCCCAAGGAAAAGCCCGTGGAGGGGTATTTGAAGCGCTATCGCGCCCTCGTCACCTCCGCCTCGGACGGTGCGGTGTTCAAAAAGTTCTGATCGCGCCGAGCGCGCATTCTGCCGCTTCCCTTGTATGAGGGGAGCGGCATTTGTTTGCCCGCACACCTGCTTCCCGCCGCATACGAGGCGTATTTTTGCAGGAAATGCCCCGCCGCACACCTGTCGTTTTACGAATATGCCCCATCGCGCACACGAAGCGGACGCGTTTTCCGCGATTTTCGCGCATTTTACCGCCCTAAAAGGGCGGTATTTTTTTCAAACGTTTGACGGGGCAAAGGCAATTATGGTATAATATTACAAACGAAAAAAGGAGCAAGCATCATGGGAATGACGATGACGCAAAAGATCCTTGCCGCGCACGCGGGGCTTGACAGCGTGACGGCGGGGCAGCTCATCCAAGCGGAGCTCGACCTCTGCCTCGCAAACGACATCACCGCCCCCGTTGCCATCAAGGAGATGGAGAAGGTGGGCGGACACGTGAAGGACAAGGGGCGCGTGGCGCTCGTCATGGATCACTTCACCCCCAACAAGGACATCAAGGCGGCGTGCCAGGTCAAGTGCACGCGCGAATTTGCGCTTGCGGAGGGCGTAGAGCACTTCTTCGACGTGGGCGAGATGGGCATAGAGCACGCGCTGCTGCCCGAACAGGGCTTGGTGGGCGCGGGCGCCTGCCTCATCGCCCCGGCCAG